>VFKJ01000527.1 GCA_009885595.1 Myxococcales bacterium
CCGTCGAGCGGCGCCAGGCGCCGGGCCCGCTCGAAGGCCTGGTGGGCGCGCACCGGATCTCCCTGCTTCGAGGCCGCCCGTCCCACGTTCGCCTCGTACACGGCGAGGGGAGCCAACCCGCGAGCGCGCTCGTACGCCGCCAACGCGTCTCCCGTTCTCCCCGCGTGCTCCAGGGCTTCTCCTCGCAGCGCGGACCACTGCGCGTTCCACGGCTCGAGCCGCTCGGCGACCGGCTCGAGCGGGAGCGCGCGTGCGGAGATCGACGCCCCGAACATCATCAGCGTCACCGCGCTCAGCATCACCAGCGGCACCGGCCACCAGCCCGGGAGCCTCAGCCGTTCTCCCTCGAGCACGCGGGCCAGCGCGCAGACTCCGAGCGCGGCGACGGCGAGCCCCGAGAAGGTGACCATGGACGAAGCCGCCAGCGCCAACACCACGGCCCCCTCGGCCGCGGGCCGCGGCTTTCTCACCACGATGAACACCGCGCCGAGCAACGCGAGCAGGCCCACCAGTCCCTGCGTCGCGAGCGTCTGGGCGATCAGCGAGTGCGCGTGACCCGCCGTCCCACCCCACTCGTACTTCCACGCGTCGGGGTGACGCAGTTGCTGATCGACCAGCGTGAACGCGTCGGAGCCCCAGCCCAGCCAGGGGTGTTCGCGAAAGCCGGCCAGCGAAGTGCCCCACAGCTGCACCCGGGTGGGCGCGACGAAGAAGTGCGTCACCCGCTCGAGGACCGCGGGCCCCGTCGCGACGAGCAGCACCGTCGCCACCGCGGCCGCAGCGAGGGCGAGCGGCTTCCACCCGAGCCTCGCGCTGCGCCGCGGCCACCACCAGGCGAGCAGGCCCACCCCGAGCGCGAGCCAACCCGCGCGAGACAACGTCACCCCGCAGGTCACGCCGGCCACCAGCGCGGTGAGGCCCATGGGGAGCGACTTGCGCCGATGCGCCTCATCCACCGCGAGCACGCACACCAGCGCCATCCACACCCCCAGCTGCGTGGGATGACCGAGGGTGGAGAACGGTCGCACCCCGCCGCACCAACTCGCGGACTCGCTCCACCGCACGGGATCGAGCCCCACGCCCTGCAGCAGCGCCCACCCCGCGATCGGCCACGTCGTCCACAGCACGGGCCGCCAGGAGAGCCCCTCGGACACCAGGCCGAGCGCGAAGATGATCAGCAGGCTGATCAACCCCGGGGTGGAGAGCGCCGGTGACTGCGAGGTGAAGGTGGTGAGCACCGCCGCGCCGAGAATCAGCACCGCGCACTGCACATACTCCCGCGAGGCGCTCAGCTGCCGGTACGAGAGCACCAGCGCTCCCAGCGCGAGCACCAGCAGGCGCGGCAGTTCGAAGTTGTCAGTGGAGAACGGAAAGACGGTCAGCGCCGCGAGCGCGAGCCAGCCACCGGCATGTCTCACTGGACGATGATGGTCGCGACCCCGTAGCGGGTGCCTGTGCCACCGGAAGGCTGGCAGGCCACTGCGTAGACCCCGGGGGTGGCGGGCGCCGTGTAGGTGCCCGTGGAGAACGAGATGGATCCGCTGCCCGGGGCGGTCGTCCACTCCGCCCCCTGCCCGTTGAAGATGTTCGCGGTGAACTGGACCACGCCGTTGGGCGCCACGGTGACCAGCGAGGGGGTGATTTCAACCGACGCCTCACTCGTGTTGCCGCCGCCCACCGAGGTGCTTCCCCAGATGTTGGTGGAGATCTCCCGCGCGTACAGCCGCTGCATCGAGGCGGTGGAGGTCACCGTACCGTCAGTGACGGTGCCCGAAGGCCAGAGCGTCCACTCCACGCCTCGCAGGCCCACGATGTTGGGCGTCTGCGAGGGCTGCTGCCGCGCCGCCGCGAAGGTGTGCCGCGAGCCGAGCGCGATGACGAACGGGCTGGCCGAGGACGCCTGTGGGAACACGTCGAACGGCCGCGCGGTCGCGCTGATGGTGAAGTCGGCGAAGGTGGCGACCGACGAGAGGTAGTTCGCCTGCGCCCGAATACGGACCGACGCCCCCGCGGAGTACGCGCTGTAGGTCGCCGTCGACCGGCTGGTGGGAATGAGGTCGCCGCCACCCGAGACGATGGTCCAGTTCACCTGCTGATCAGGCGCGCTGCCCGTCAGCTCCGCCGAGAGCTCGACGGAGTCGTTGACCGGCACCGTCGCGGTCGTGGGGATGAGGCGAATGCCCGCCGTCCCACCACCTCCGCCTGTGCTCCCGCCGCCCCCGCCCGTGGTCCCGCCGCCCGCACCGGAGCCCCCGAAGCACACCCCTTGAAGGCACTGCTGACCGAGCACGCAGGCGCTGCAGGTGCCTCCGGCGATGCCGCACGCCAGCGGCTGGCTGCCGGCCTGACACTCCCCGGACGCATCACAGCAGCCGGTGGCACAGGTCGCGGCCGAGCACCTCGGCCCGGGGCAAGCGACCAGCAGCAGGGACGAGGACAGCACTCCGAGCAGCATCAGCGCGCGCATGGGCGGACCCTTCCACGTCTTCAGTACAGACGCACCGATGAGTTGATCTGAGAGTTTCAGCCCCCGGCTACAGTGAGCGCTCATGGGCGCCCTCCTCGCGTTGTCGGGCACGTTGCCGGCGATTCTCCTGATGGCGCTGGTGGCGCGCTTCGACAGCAAGCGCCCCGAGCCGAAGAAGCAGCTCTACCTGGCGACGCTCTTCGGGGGGCTCTCCACCCTTCCCGTCATCTTCATTCAGCTCGGGCTGGAGAAGGGCAACCCGGGCGGCCTGTCCGGCGCGCTCTACACGGCGTTCTTCGTGGCCGCGCTCACCGAGGAGTGCGCGAAGGCCCTGGCCCTCTACTTCGCGGTGTGGCGCCACCCGGCCTTCGACGAGCGGCTCGACGGCATCGTGTACGCGACGCGCGCGGGCCTGGGCTTCGCGCTGGTGGAGAACGTCGGCTACCTCATGGGCGCGGAGACCCTGTCGGGCTTCTTCGGCATCTTCGTGGTGCGCGCGATCCTCGCGGTGCCGGGGCACGCCATCTTCGCCGGGTACATGGGCTACTGGGCCGCGCGGAAGAAGTTCGACGGCGTGGGCCCCGGGCTGCTCGGCGGCCTGGCCATCGCGATCCTGCTGCACGGCGCCTATGACGCCGCCCTCTTCCTGGTGGCCGCGCTGCCCAAAGGGCCGCTGCAGCTGCTCATGCTTCCGCTGGTGCTGGTGCCGGCGGTGGTGGTGGTGGCGGGGTACCGACGGCTCTCAGCCCACGCGCGTGAGGCGCTGCGGCTCGACGAAATCACCCACGCCCCCAGGCCAATGCCCCGCCTGCCGTTTGGCATGGGCTTCGTGCTGCGGTGAAGCGGCCACCTGGCTCGGTCCCGTGCCGAAGGACTTTCATTGACTGAGGTGCACCGCCGCTTGTGGTAGCGAGGCAGCCGTCGCATGAGCGAGCTTCTTCCACTGCAGGACCTGTTCAAGAAACGCGTGGTCTTGATGACGGGCAAGGGGGGCGTGGGGCGCTCTTCGATGACCGCCGCTCTCGCCACGTTGGCCCAGCGCAGGGGCGTGCGGGTGTTGATCTGCGACATCGGCGACGACCCCAATGACTACTCGCCCCTGGCCCGGCACTTCGGGTTCGACCGGCTGCCCGTGCACGCCGAGGTCATCGTGCCGGGCATTCGCGGCTCGGTGTTGCTGGCGCGGTCAGGACAAGAGCTCTTCCTCAAGTCGGTGCTGCGCTCGGGCACCCTGGCGCGCGCGGCGCTCAGCTCGGACGCGCTGCGGCGGCTGCTCTCGGCCGGCCCTTCGTTCAAGGAGATGGGCGTCTTCTTTCAGCTGCTGACCTACCTGCGGGCGAAGCGGAAGGACGGCAGCCCCGAGCACGAGCTGGTGTTGATCGACATGCCGGCCACCGGCCACACCCTCTCGCTCACCGGCCTGCCAGAGCTGCTGCTGCGCCTGGTGCCGCGCGGGCCCATCGCCGCGGCGCTGCGGGAAGGTCAGTCGTATTTGAACGACCCGAAGCTGGGCGCCGCCTGGGTGGTGGCGATCCCCGAGACGTTGCCGGTCAGCGAGTGCCTGGAGCTGCTCGAGGGGCTGCACCGGACCGGCATGCCCATCGGCGGGGTGTTGATGAACCGCGTTCCCCTGGACCCGTTCAGCGCAGCCGAGCGCGCGGCGCTGCAGAGCCCGCTGGAGCGGATCAACCCGCTGGGCGCGGAAGGGTTCCGTCGCCCCGTGCTGGCGCGCCGGGAGATCGCCCGGCTGAGGCAGGGCACGAAGCTGTCCATCATCGAGGTGCCTGAGCTGCCGCACCCCGGGTTGATCTCCGCGCTCGCCGACGCGCTCGAGCGGGAAGGACAGGCCCGATGACCGCCCCGACGCCCGTGCGCATCGGAGAGCTGATCCGCCAGCGCAAGGTGATCGTGTGCTGTGGCGCGGGCGGCGTGGGCAAGACCACCACCGCGGCGGCGCTCTCCCTGGCGGCCGCGCGCGCAGGGCGGCGGGTGCTGGTGCTCACCATCGACCCTTCCCGGCGGCTGGCGGAGACGCTGGGGGTCTCGCGCAATCCCCCCACCCCGGTGGCGGTGCCGGCCGATCGCCAGGCCGCCGCGGGCATTCACGCGCCCGCCTCGCTCGACGCGTGGATGCTCGACCCCAAGCTGGTCGCCGACGAGTCGGTGCGGCGGCTGACGAAGACCCCGGAAGACGCCGAGCGGGTGCTCAGCAACCGCATCTACCAGCAGGTGTCTTCGATGGTCGCGGGCATGCACGAGTACACCGCGATGGAGGCGCTCTATCGCCTGGTGCACGAAGGCCAGTACGACCTGGTGGTGCTCGACACCCCGCCTTCCCGGCACGCGCTCGATTTCCTCGAGGCGCCGCGGCGGCTCTCGGGCCTGGTGGACAGCTCGGCGCTACAGGCCTTCCTGCCGCGGCGGGACAGCATGGTGGCGCGCGCGGCCTCGAAGGTGATCGAGAAGATCCTGGGCGCGGTGTTCGGCGACGAGTTCGCGCACGAGCTCGTCGGCTTCATGATGACGTTCTCCGGCATCTTCTCGGCGCTCAACGTCGACGTGAACGCGATGCGGAAGTTCCTCAGCGGGGACGACGTGGCGTTCCTGCTGGTGACCTCTCCGGCGCCGGCGACCCTGGCCGAGGCGCACTTCTTCCAGGACAAGACGAGGGAGCTGGGCCTGCCCTTCCGCGGGTTCGTGCTCAACCGCAGCCGCGCGCGCAACACCAGCAAGCGCTGGCCCGATGAGAACGCGCTCGAGGATCTGCCGCCGGAAGGCCGCGTCGCGCTGGGCCGGTTGCAGGTGATGGCGCAGGGCGAGCTGGAGTCGGCCCGGCGCGACCTCGCGTTGTTGACCGAGCTGGAGCAGCGCGCGGGCGGGACGGCCACGGCGATCGCGGTGCCCGAGTTGCCCGAAGGCGCGGACGACATGGTGACGCTGCTCACCATCGCGGATGCGCTCGCCGCTTCCTGAGCTTCGACGCCGGCGTCACCGATGAACGCGCAGCCCAAACGGCCCGTGGCAAACGTGGCGTGGCGGCATGGCGCCGGTGGGCCGAACGACGA
>VFKJ01001005.1 GCA_009885595.1 Myxococcales bacterium
CGTTGCGCCGCACCGTCATCCTTGGGAGTGCGTCCATGGGGGGCCATGGTGCATCTGGTGTGCCCCTGCCTCTGGTGGCAGAACCGCCTTCACTCGGGTCCTTCAGCTCGCAGAATTGGCGACACCACCGACCTGTTTTTGCGCGGTGTCACCGTCGGGCGACACCCCAAAACCCCCGCACTTCAATCCGTTGGCGCGGCGGCGTACTCATGGGCTCCCATGACGCCGAGACTCCTTTCGACCTTCCTGAGCGTGACGTTCCTCGTGGGGTGCGGTGGCGAGCTCGACGGCGCCCCGCCCGCCCCGGCGCAGCAGCAGTCGCCGCTCGAGGGCGCCTTCCAGGTGGCGGCGCGCGAGTACCAGGTGCCCGCCGGCGTGCTGAAGGCCGTCGGCTACGTGGAGACGAGGCTCTCCTTCACGCCCAACCTCGAGTCGGGCTCGGGCGGCGTGGGCGTGATGCAGCTCGCGCGGCGCGGCGATCAGGACCGCCTCAGCGAGGCCATGCGGTTGACCTTCGCCAGCGAAGGCAAGCTGCGCGTCGACCCCTTCGCCAACGTGCGCGGCGCGGCGGCCGTGCTGCGCAGCCTCTTCGAGCAGTCGCAGCGCTCGCAGCCCGCGCTCGACGCGAACCAGGTCGGTGACTGGTACGTGGCGGTGTCGAACTACCCCGGCTTCGAGTCGGCCACGGGCGCTGCGGACTACGCGGCTGACGTGTTCCTCGCGCTCGAGAGCGGCTTCACGGCCGACGGCGCCGAGGGCTTCCTCACCCAGGCGCCGGTGGCGTCGGGTTGGCGGCAGCACGCGCCGGTGAAGAGCGCGCGGCGCGACGCGGTGCTGGAGTACCCCGGAGGCGCGGGCTGGCTGGCGTCGCCCAACTACTCCTCGGGGCGCTCCAGCTACGAGTTCGTGCTCATTCACACCATGCAGGGCAGCTACGCGGGCACCAAGTCGTGGTTCCAGAACACGAACTCCAACGTGTCGTCGCACTACATCCTGCGCTCGTCAGACGGGGAGGTCACCCAGATGGTCGAGCACCGCAACACCGCGTGGCACGCGCAGTGTTACAACGGCCGGTCCATCGGCCTCGAGCACGAGGGCTACGTGCAGGATCCCGGGCGTTGGTACACCGACGCCATGTACTCGGAGAGCGCGAAGCTCACCCGGTGGATCGCCGACCGCCACGGCATCCCGAAGAACCGCGCGCACATCATCGGGCACTACGAGGTCGCGTCGAACTGCAACACCGGCGGCCACACGGACCCGGGGAGCGGCTGGAACTGGACCAAGTACATGAGTTACGTGAACGGCTCGGCGCCCACCACCGGCACCGGGGTGCTGATCGGCGCCATCTACACGGGCGGCAGCACCAGCAACCGCGTCGCCGGCGCCACCGTGACCGTGGGAAGCCGCACCGTCACCACCGGCACCGACGGGCTCTACCAGTTCACGCTCTCTCCGGGCAGCTACACGGCCACCGTGTCCAAGTCGGGGTTCAGCTCGACGACGGTGACGCGCACCGTGGTCGCGGGCTCGCAGACCTGGGGCTCGATGCAGCTCAACGGCGCCACCGCCACCGGCACGCTGCGCGGGAAGATCTTCGTGCTCAACCCGGCTGACGCCAACGACATGTCCGTCCCCGTCACCGGCGCGGTCGTCACCGTGGGCTCGCAGTCGCTCACCACCGTGTCCGACGGCAACTATCTCTTCACGCTGCCGCCGGGGAACTACACGGTGTCGGTGGCGAAGAGCGGGTACCAGAACAACTCGGTGAGCCGCGCGGTCACCTCGGGCGCCGTCACCTGGGGCTCGGTGGGCCTCTCCAGCACCAGCACCGCCGACACCCAGGCGCCGACCATCGCCATCACCTTCCCCACCAACGAGGCCGCGCTCGATCTCGGCCGGGTGGAAGTGAAGGGCACCGCGGTTGACGATCGCGGCGCCATCGCGAGCGTGAAGGTCTCGCTCAATGGCGGCGCGCAGACCGACGTCGCGGTGAGCAACGGCGCCTTCGCCGTCGAAGTGCTGCTGCAGCCGGGCACCAACACCTTCGCCATCTCCGCGGTGGACGCGGCGGGCAATCAAGGCAGCGCCACCACGCGCGCCACCTTCAACGCGGGCGTCGCGGGCTTCGTGCACGCCGCCGGTGATCAGAGCGCGCGCATCGAGGGCGCGTCGGTCGAGCTGCGCGAGCCTGCCAGCGGCACGGTGGTCTCCAGCGTCACCACCGACGCCAGCGGGGCGTACTACACGCCCGTGATGACGGTGCCCGCCGACTACCTCGTCGTGGTGAAGAAGCCGGGCTACCTCACCTCGAGCGAGACCATCTCGGTGCCGGCTGATCAGCGGCTCGCGCTCGACTTCGGGCTGACCGAGGGCATCGACGAGGCCGTCGAGACGAGCGTGACGTTCGTCGAGCCGATCGATGGCGCCACCGTCAACACCGACACGGTCACCGTCTACGGCACCGTGCGCGGGTTCGACGTCGCCACCGTGACCGTCAACGGCGTGGCCGCCGAGCTGCTGGGGGCGGGTGGGTTCTCGGTCACCTTGCCGCTCACCGAGGGGGCGAACGTGATCGAGGCGACCGCGGTCGGCGTCACCAATCAGACCAGCTCCGCGCGCATCACCGTCAATCACCCCGGGGCCAGCGCGACGCAGGAGCCCGGGAAGGTGAAGGGCGGCTGCGGCGGGTGCTCCACGGGCTTCGGCTTCGAGGTGTTCGCGCTCCTCGCGCTGGTGCCGCTGCTGCGTCGCCGCCGGTAATCAACTCTCGGGGAGAGGACGAAAGTGGTTCCCTCTCCCTGCGCAGCGGGGAGAGGGTCAGGGTGAGGGGCCGATCCGAGCACCGGGCAGGACAGGTCGCCGGATAGATCGACGGCGCCTGCCAGCCGTTGAAGGCCCGATGCGAAGACTGCTGCTGATCGCCCTGCTCTCGTTTCCGGCCTTTGCCCAATACAACGCCAGCGCCGGCACCAGCGCGCCCACCGTCGCCGTCGAGAAGGTGACCCGGGGAAGGGACGGCGAAGAGAAGCGAGAGGTCTTCCGCGTCCCCGTCACCAAGGACACCTTCGGCAACGCGGCCGGCTCGCAGCACGACCTCGCCGTGGACGGCGCGTTCGATGGCCAGACCGTGGTGGTGATGCACCTCTACACCGGTGGTGGCTTCGACTTCGCGTTGCCGAAGAAGGCGCTCGCCGAGAAGGGCTTCTCCGTCTACCGGTGGATCGATCGCGCGCCCTCGCCCGAGGAGCTGGAGAAGGCGCTCGCGAAGGCGAACCAGCTGTGGATCGTCTCGGGTGACCAGCCGCAGCTGACCCAGGCGCACGTGAAGGTGATCAAGAAGTTCTTCGACGCGGGGCATGGGCTCTACCTCTGGGGCGACAACGCGCCCTACGCGCAGGACGCCGACCTGGTGGCGCGCGCGCTCTTCGACGTGGAGCTCAAGGGCGCCCCGTACGATCAAGGCGAGAAGGTGGTGGGCCGGCAGACGAAGCCCGGCGCCACGGGCCTGCTGCCTGATCACCTGCTCACCACCGGCATCGAGCAACTCTACGAGGGCCACACCATCGCGTTCATGCCGAAGCCCGGGCCGCTCAAGCCGCTGATCGTCGGCAGCGAGAAGCACGTGGTCGCCGCGTACTTCGATCAAGATGGCAAGCGCGCGATCGTCGACGGCGGCTTCACGCGTCTCTACATCAACTGGGACACCGCGGGCACGGGCCGGTACGTGAAGAACTCCGCGGCGTGGCTGGCGAACTACGAGCGCTTCGGCAAGGAGGTCCTCTCCGCGAAGCGCTCGAAGTGAGCTACGCAGTGCGTGTGTCCCCGTCGAATGACAGCCGTGAACTGCGCGCGCAGCTGGAAGCGGCGCAGGGTGAAGTGAAGCGGCTCAACCGCGCCCTCGAGCAGGCTCGCGCGCCGAGGCCGGAGGTGGCGAAGCTCGAGGTGACGGTCGCTGAGCTCAAGCAGAGCCGCCGGGACCTGGAAGCGCACTGGAAGGAACGTGAGCGCGACTGGCACATGCGGGAACGAATGCTGCGCGATCAGGCCGAGACGGCGAAGAAGCACGCGGCCCGCGTGGAGCGGCTGATGGATCTGGCGCTGGCGCGCGTGGAGAAACTCGAAGCCCGCCCCTCACCGCCAGGACTGATTCGTACGCTCGAAGCGCTGCTGGCCGATCCCTCGAAAGAGAAAGCCCTTCACGCCGCGAAGCGCGAGATCGCAAAGCTGGAACGCCAGCTCAACCTCGCCCACCTCGGAAAGCGCCGCTGAACGGTCTCACTCGCGCGAGCGCATCGCGTTCTCCAGCGTGGAGAGCCGGGTCTGAATCCGCTTGTTCACATCCTCGTTGGCCGGCTCGAGCTGCACGCTGACGGGCGAGGTGAGCGGGACCTTGAGCACCACCTGCTGGTACTGGCCGATTGCCTCGTCGAACTTCGACTGGTTCTGCAAGGCCCAACCCCAGCCGTAACGAGCTTCGGGCAGGAAGGGGCTGTTGCCGTAGCGGGCGACGGTCGC
>VFKJ01000064.1 GCA_009885595.1 Myxococcales bacterium
GAGAGGCCGCGGCCGCGCGCGAACACCTCGAGGAGCTCAGACGCGCAAACCGTCGAGGATGAGCGTTGGATCGCCCATCGAACGGCGACAGTCGGTTTTGACGCATGGTCCGACTTTTTGTAAAAAGCAAACACGGCTGACCGCCCCATCTGGCTGAAAAGACTCGAGGAGTCGTTCCAGCGGGCGCCGCAGCCTTACTTCACCCGACTCGCGATCAGACTCTCAAGCCGTCGAGGATGAGGGTGGTCAGCGCCGCCGGCACCTCGAGCACGTTGCCGATGTCTTCTTCGTGCAGCACCGCCAGCAAGAGCCGCTCTGCCGCGCCCACCACGGTCAGCGCGCTCACCGCCACCGGGATGGGCTTCAAGATGCCGTGCTTCTGCGCCGTCTTCGTCATCTCGATCGAGTAGCGCGCGACCTGCGCCGAGAGCTGGTTGATCGGCCGCCGCGCCCCCTGCGCCGGCGCGCGCGATTCCTGGAGAAAGAGCCGCACGGGCCCTGGCTGTTCCATCAACAGCGTCGCCAGCACGTCGCCGATGCGCGCGTACGCCTTGATCATCATCTCGCGCGAAGCCGCGGTCTCCAGCTCGCGCATGCACGTCTCGAGCGCCCGCGTCATCAACTCGCGCGTGGGCGTCATCAGGTCTTCCACCAGCGCGGTCTGGTCGGTGTAGTACCGATAGAAGCTGCCCTTGGCCATCTGGGCCGCCTGCATGATGTCGTCGACGGAGACGGCCTCGATCCCGCGCTCGAGGAACAGCAGCAGCGCCGCGTCGCGAATCGCCTGGGCCTTCTTCTGCCGGTTCAGGTCACGCACGCCGCCCACGGGCCCGGGCCGCTTCAGCGCCTGCCCCTTCGGAGTCGAGACCTCGCGTCGTCCTCTGGCCAGCTTCATCGCGCTCACTTCTTCTTCGCGTTCTTTTCCGAGCGCTCGATCCGCTCGAGCCGCTCCAGGCCATCGTCATGGCCGACGAAGCCGGCGGCCCGGGCGGCCAGCTCGACCGCCTTGCGCTTGAGGCCCGGCTCCTGGGGGACCGCTTCGGGGGCGAGCATCGTCTGCCCCACGTCGAGGAAGGAGCTCGCGAGCGCCTTCTCCTCGGCGTCGGCGTACGGCGCCAGCACGCGGGCGACGGCGAGGTGGCCGTTGGCGGCCGCGCGCAACAGCGCGGTCTCGTCACTGGCGTCGCGGCACATCGGCTCGGCGCCCGCGGCCAGCAGCAGCTGCACCAGCTCGAGGTGGCCTCGGCCCGCCGCTTCGATCAACGGGGTGCGCTTGTCCGGCCCGAGCATGTTGACGTCGGGGCCTTCGGCCAACGCCGCCTTCACCTGCGCCACCTCACCAATCAGAACAGCCTCGTACAGGGTCATGGGGAACCTCGGACAATGTACAGGAAACCGGTGGTCTCACTTCCCGAGAAATGCCCTGCTGTCACGGCGATAAGACCGGGCCCGCCGCCCGGAGTGGCAGCGCACGGGCAGCTGTGGCACACGCCAGCCATGTCGGTCCTTCGCCTCGCAGCGCCCTTCGTCGTGATGGTCACCTTCGCGGGCTGCGTGTGCGGCGACAACCGCATCAAGCCCATCGACACCGTGATCCCCTACGACGCCGGCCTCCCCGCCTGCCGCTCGAACCAGGAGCTCTGCAACGGCGTCGACGACGACTGCGACGAGCTGATCGACGAGACCCCGGTCACCGTCAGCTGCGGCGTGGGCGCCTGCGCGCGCACCGTGCCCGGCTGCATCGGCGGGGCAGACGCCGTGTGCAACCCCTTCTCCCCGTCCGCCGAGACCTGCAACGGCATCGATGACGACTGCAACGGCACCGTGGACGACAGCCTGATGCCGCAGGCGTGCGGCGTGGGCGAGTGCGCGGCGGTCGGCGGGTCTTGCATGAATGGCGCGCCGATCGACTGCACGCCGGGAACGCCCGCAAGCGAGCTGTGCAACGGGAAGGACGACGACTGCGACGGCACCGTCGACGAGGGGCTGATCGGCAACACCACCGGCGACCTGCGCATCACCAACAACCCCGCCTCGAGCGACTTCGTCTACCTCGGCAAGAGCGACACCGGCTTCGGCACCGTCTGGCAGGACAAGCGCGACGGGGCCGCTGGGCAGATCTATTTCGCGGGGCTCACCGCCCAGGGCGTGCGCAGCGCGCCCAACGACGTGCGGGTGTCGAACACCGCCGGCAGCTCCGCGCACCCGGCGATCGCGTGGAACGGGCAGTCGTGGGGCCTGGTGTACTCGGACGACGTGGGCGGCACCGACTCGCAGATCTACTACCGCCCGCTCGCGGCCAACGGCAGCCCCACCGCGGCGGCGATTCGGCTGACCACCACGACCGGTGACTCCGACTGGCCGGACCTGGTGTGGGCGGGCACGAGCTACGCCCTGGCCTGGGAAGACTCGCGCGCGGGCGTGAACAAGCAAGACCTGTACTTCCAGCGCCTCGATCGCAACGGCACCCGGGTGGGCAGCGAGGTGCGGGTCACCACCGATCCCGCGCGGCAGTCGAGCCCCATCTTGAAGTGGAACGGCACCGGCTTCGGCCTGGTGTGGACCGACTACCGCAACACCGGCAACCGGGAAATCTACTTCCGCCGCCTCGGAGCGGATGGGAGCGCGGTGGGGACCGAGGTGCGGGTGACGAATGATGCCGCTGACTCGGCCTGGGCCGACCTCGCGTGGAACGAGGTCGATCGGGAGTGGGCGATCGTCTGGCACGACACCCGCTCGGGCAACGCCGAGGTGTACTTCGCCCGCTACGACGTCAACGGCGTGCACCAGGGCGCCGACGCCCGCCTCTCCACCGCCACCGGCTTCTCCGGCTACGCGTCGATCGACTGGAATGGGTTTCAGTACGGCGTCTCGTGGCAGGACGAGAGGGTCGGGTTGCCCGCGATCTACTTCGCGCAGGTCTCGGCCACCGGCGTGAAGAACGGCGCCGAGGTGAAGCTGTCTACCGGCAGCGGCACTTCGAGCTTCACCACCGCGCTGTGGAATGGCTCGACCTTCGCGTTCTGCTGGCGAGACGATCGCGACGGCGCCACCAACACGGAGATCTACTTCGCGCTGGTCGGCTGTCCTCCCTGACAAAAACAAATCTGTGTCTCCCTCTCCCCGCGGGGGAGAGGGTCGGGGAGAGGGGAAGTAGGCCTTTCACTCCAGCAGCGGAGCGAGGACCTGTCGCAGTCGCTTTCTCCGCCGGACCTCATCCGCCTCGAAGCCAACCGGTCCCAGGAAGCGGAGACGCGGGAAGCGGCGCTCGAGCTCAGGCCGGTTGCTCTTGAGCGACGGCTCGACGCGATCGACCGCCTGCACCAGCACCACCGCGGCGATGGGTATCCTCCGCTC
>VFKJ01000526.1 GCA_009885595.1 Myxococcales bacterium
CACCTGCAGGCCGGCGCCAAGAAGGTGCTGCTCAGCTCGCCCGCCAAGGGCGACGTCGACCTGACCGTCTGCTTCGGCATCAACCACACCAAGTACGACCCGGCGAAGCACCACATCATCAGCAACGCGAGCTGCACCACCAACTGCCTCGCGCCGGTGGCCAAGGTGCTCAACGACTCGTTCGGCATCGAGCGCGGCCTGATGACCACCATCCACAGCTACACCAACGACCAGCGCATCCTCGACCTGGTGCACGACGACATGCGGCGCGCCCGCGCGGCGGCGCTCTCGATGATCCCCTCGAGCACGGGCGCTGCGAAGGCGATCGGCCTGGTGCTGCCCGAGCTCAAGGGCAAGCTCAACGGCTCGTCCATCCGCGTGCCGACCCCGAACGTCTCGCTGGTCGACCTGACCGTCTCGCTCAAGAAGAGCGTCACCGTCGACGAGGTGCACACGGTGATGAAGGCGGCCGCCGACGGCCCGATGAAGGGCGTGCTCCAGTACGACACCGAGCAGACGGTGAGCATCGACTACAACGGCAACCCGCACAGCTCGATCTTCGACAGCACCCAGACGCAGCTCATCGACGGCACCTTCCTCAAGGTGTTCGCCTGGTACGACAACGAGTGGGGCTACTCGAACCGCATGGTCGACGTCGCGAAGTACCTCATCTCGAAGAAGTAGAGCGAAAGGTCGCCCATGGTCCGGTACATCGAGGAGCTGCAGCTGGCGGGGAAGCGCGTCTTCATTCGGGTGGACTTCAACGTCCCGCTCGACGACGCCCAGCAGGTCACCGACGACACGCGGATCCGTGAGGCGCTCCCGACGATTCGCGCCGTGCTCAAGGCGGGAGGCAAGCCCTTGCTCGCTTCCCACCTCGGGCGTCCCAAGGGTGTCGATCCCAAGCTCTCCTTGATGCCCATCGCCAAGCGGCTCTCCGAGCTGCTGGGCAAGGAGCACGAGGTGCTGATGGCCGACGACTGCATCGGCGAAGGCGTGGGCAAGCAGGCCAAGGACCTCAAGCCCGGGCAGGTGCTGCTGCTGGAGAACCTGCGCTTCCACAAGCAGGAGGAGGCCAACGACGAGGCCTTCGCCCGCCAGCTGGCGTCCAACGCCGACGTGTTCTGCAACGACGCCTTCGGCACCGCGCACCGCGCCCACGCGTCGACCGCGGGCATGGTGCCGTTCATGAAGGAGAAGTGCGCGGGCATGCTCATCCGCAAGGAGCTCGAGCAGCTGGGCAAGGTGATCAAGGGCGCGGAGAAGCCGTTCGTGGTGGTGCTGGGCGGCTCGAAGGTGTCCGACAAGATCAAGGTGATCGAGAACCTGCTGCCGAAGTGCCAGACGATGCTGATCGGCGGCGCGATGGCGTACACGTTCTTGAAGGCGATGGATCTCGAGGTGGGCAAGAGCCGGGTCGAGGCAGACAAGCTCGCGCTGGCCACCAAGCTGCTCGAGACCAGCAAGCGGCTGGGGGTGGAGATCGTGCTCCCCGTCGATCACGTGTGCGGCACCTCGCCCGACGACAAGAGCCAGGCGATCGACGTGAACGAGCGCGCCATTCCGAAGGACCTGATGGGCCTCGACATCGGCGGCAAGACGCGCGCGATGTACACCCAGTACATCCGCGACGCGCGCACGGTGCTGTGGAACGGGCCGATGGGCCTGTTCGAGGTGCCGAAGTTCGCCGAAGGCACCAGGGTGGTGGCGATCGCGATGGCGAACAACACCAGCGCCCAGACGGTGGTGGGCGGTGGTGACTCGGCGGCCGCGGTCAATGACTTCGGCCTCTCCGCGAAGATGACGCACGTCTCGACGGGCGGCGGCGCCTCGCTCGAGTTCCTCGAAGGCAAGGAGCTCCCGGGCCTCAAAGCCCTGGAGTGATCGGACCCCATGGCGCGGCGCTGCTTCATCGCGGGCAACTGGAAGATGAACAAGACGGTGGCGGAGTCGCTCGCGCTGGTGCGTGAGCTGCGCAGCGCCGTCTCGATGGTCAGGGATCGGGTCGAGGTGGCCATCGCGCCGCCCTTCACCGCGCTGCACCCGGTGGCCAAGGCCCTGGAGGACTCGAACATCGTGCTGGCGGCGCAGACCTGCCACGCGTCGGAGTCGGGCGCCTTCACCGGGGAGATCGCCGCGCCCATGCTCAAGGAGCTGGGCTGCAGCTACGTGATCCTCGGCCACTCTGAGCGGCGCCAGCTGTTCGGGGAGACCGACGCGGGCGTCAACCGCAAGGTGAGCGCGGTGCTCAAGGCGGGGATGCTGCCGATCGTGTGCGTGGGCGAGACGCTGGAGCAGCGCGAAGGCGGCAACACGCTCTCGGTGGTGGAGACGCAGGTGAAGGGGTGCCTCAGCGGCTTCAGCGCCATCGACGGCGCGCGCTTCGTGATCGCGTACGAGCCGGTGTGGGCGATCGGCACGGGCAAGACGGCGAGCTCGCGGCAGGCCCAGGAGGTCCACGCGCACATCCGCTCGTTGCTGGGGGGCCTGTGGGGCGCCGAGACGGCCGGGCAGGTGCGCATTCAATACGGCGGCTCGGTGAAGGCGGACAACGCCGCCGAGCTGCTCTCCCAGCCGGACATCGACGGAGCGCTCGTGGGCGGGGCCAGCCTGAAGGTGGCGGACTTCGCGGCGATCGTGAAGGCGAAGGCGTAGGGCTCAGAGAGAACGGCCGTTGTCTGCAGTCAGCGTGTGTGCTTAGGAGCGCAGCCCTATGTTCGTTTTCTTCACCGTCGTGCACATCCTCCTCTGCGTCTTCATGATCTTCGTGATCCTCCTCCAGCCGGGGAAGGATGCGGGCATGGGCGCGGCGCTCGGTGGCGGCGCGGCGACCTCGGCCTTCGGTGGCCGCGGTGCGGCGACCTTCCTCACCAAGCTCACCGCGGCCTGCGCGATGGGGTTCTTCATCACCTCGCTGGGCCTGTCCTTCGTGGGGCTGCGCACCTCGGCGGCTGATGAGATCGAGGCGACGGCCCCTGCCACCACGCCCAGCGACACCACCACCCCGGCTCCTGGCCAGGCGGCGCCCGCCACCCCGACCGAGGCGCAGCCCACCGCTCCTCCGGCGCCCGACAAGGGCTCGGCGACTGACTCCGTGCCGGCTGAGAAGCTGCCCGCGAAGTAAGTCGTCGGCGCTGTATTTCCCTCTTCCGCCCGTCAGTCGTTCTGGTATTGGGGCGTCGCTTCACGACAGGTCGTTCGTCATAAAAATGCCCAGGTGGTGGAACTGGTAGACACACCAGCTTGAGGGGCTGGCGCCGCGAGGCGTAAGGGTTCGAATCCCTTCTTGGGCACACGAAAGGCTCCCGGCAACGGGGGCCTTTCTTCGTTGATAGGCTGCCGCGCTCAGCGTGTCCGTCCCCTATCAACCCATTCCCGACGCGACCCAGGCGCACGTCGATCGCTTGATCGGCACGCAGGTGGGTGGACACCAGGTGCTGGCGCGCGTGACCGAAGGCCGGCTGGGGACGATCTACCGCGGTCAGCAGGTCGCGACCGGCAAGCCCGTGACGATCGAGGTGCTGCGAAGCGAGCTCGTCGGTGACGACGAAGCGGCGAAGGCGGCCAACGCGATCAAGGTCGCAGGCATCGCCACGGTCCTCGGGTTTGGCGACCTGCCGGACGGTCGCCGCTACCGGGTGATGGAGCTGCTCGAGGGGGAATCGCTCGGTCAGCGGCTCCGATTGACGCCCCAGGAGACCGCCCACGTCCTCGACCAGCTCGCGATCGTGCTGGAGGCCGCCCACGCGTGGGCGATCGTCCACGGCAGCCTGGGGCCCTCGAGCGTGTTCCTGAACGCGGGCTCGGTGAAGGTGATCGACTTCGGGCTCGCGAAGCGGAAGGTCAGCCCCCAGGACGATCTGAAGGCGCTCGGTGCGCTGGGCTTCGCGATGTTGCGGGGAGAGGAGCTGCACGACGGCGCGCCCCCGCCTCCGAGCGCCGCGATCCCCGCGCCGCTTCAGGGGCTGCTGCGCGACCTGATGGAGGGACGCGAGTCGAACGCCACCTCGCTCAGGAAGTCCCTCGCCCCGGTGAGCCTCACGCTCGACGCGCCTCCTGCGCTCCTGCCGCCGAAGAAATCGCGCGCCGGCGTGATCGCAGCCGGGATCCTCGCGCTCGCCGCTGGCGCTGCGATCTTCTTCTGGCCCGCTGAACAACCCGCGCCCGAGGCCGAGGTGTCCGCGACGCCCGAGGAGACCGAAGCCGCCATCGAGGCCCTCGACGAGCCGCCCGAGCCGCAGCCCCCCGAGGAGCCGAACCAGCCTGGTGAGCCGCCGCGTGCCGTGCGTCCCCGGCCTGCGGCGCGCCCCGTGCCGAGCGCGAAGGCGCTCTCAGAACAGACCTCCCGGCTGGAAGCGCTCCTTCGAAAGCAGGCGCGCCCCGGCGACGACGTCGAGCAGGCCCTCTACGTGCTCAACAAGCAGCGGCTGCGGCTCTCGGGCTCACCGACCCTGGAGGACCGAAAGGAAGTCGCGCGGCAGCTCGCCGGGTGGCGACGCAGCTACCTGCGCCCGTGATGACTTCCCCTCTCCCCGACCCTCTCCCCCGCGGGGGAGAGGGAGCGAGTCAGCGGGCGACGAGCTTGCCCACCGCGCGCACCAGCGCCGCGGGATCGCCCTTGCGCAGCGAGCCCGACGCCTGGCACTCGCGCAGCCGCGTGGCCAGGGTGCGCTCGTCGGCGTTCGACCACAGGCAGATCGGCACCGTGCCCAGGCCGTGAGCGCGCAGCGTCTGCACCACCACCGCGCCCTTCATCGTCTCGAGCTCGGGCTCGAGCACCACCACGTCGACCACGTTCCGACGCAGCGTGCGCGCCAGCATCAGCGGGTTGTCGAGCGTGAGCACGTCGAACCCCGCGCGCTGCAGCGTCAAGCGGGCCAGCTCGAGATCGGTCGCCTGATCGTCCACCACCAGCACCGTGCGCCTCTCCCGCGGCACGGCCGGCTCGGGCGCCCGGGCGTTGCTGGTGCGCGCAGGCGCCACCGGCACCGGCACTGGGGCGGACGAAGAGACCGGGGGCGACGCGGAACCACCCCTGGCGGCCTGGGTGAGGAAGCCGCCGATGGCGTTCAGGTCCATCACGTGCTCGGCCGCCCC
>VFKJ01000534.1 GCA_009885595.1 Myxococcales bacterium
ACGCCGCCGCTGCCACCACCAAGCGGAGCGCCGCCGCCGCCGGTGCCGCCACCGGTGGGGGGAAGCGGCGCGATCCAGCAGGCGTTGAGGTTGCCGATGCCGTAGCAGGCGTAGCCCGGGTTCCGGCACGCATCCCCGGCGCTGCAGTTGTCCCAGCAGATGCTGTCTGACTCGCCGAAGCTGGCCACCACGCTCACGCAGGTGGAGCCCACCGGACACTGCGTCGCGGTGCTGCTGCAGCGCAGCGTGCAGTAGCCGCCCAGGTAGAGTGCGTTGCCGCTGCTCGTGGTCTGCTTGCACAGCGCGTTCGAGCCCAGCGAGACCTGGCACTCGCCGTCACCCACGCAGGGATCGCCGACCCGCTTGCGCGTCGGAGACATGCAGAGGCCGCCGTTGCAGATCTGCCCCACGCCGCAGGCCACGCAGGCCGAGCCGCCGAAGCCGCAGTAGATCGTCGACGTCGAAGAGAAAGGAACGCAGGCGCCCGTGGGGAGCCGGCAGCCGTCACAGAACGACCCGCCGCCGCCGGTGCCGCCACCCGCGCCACCGCCCGAAGGGCCTCCGCCGGTGCCGCCGCCCGCGCCGCCGCCCGTGGGCCAGGTGCAGAAGCCAGCGCTGCACAGCTGACCCGTCGCACAGGTCCTGCAAGCCGCACCGCCAGCGCCACAGACGACGGGCGAGGTGGCCGACAGCGGAATGCACATGCCCGAGGAGACCCGGCAGCCATCGCAGCTCGCGCCGCCACCGCCCGTGCCTCCACCGAAGCCGCCGCCGGTACCGCCGCCGGTGCCGCCACCTTGCGTGCCGCCGCCGGTGCCGCCACCCTGCGTGCCGCCGCCGGTGCCACCACCCTGCGCGCCGCCGCCGGTGCCACCCCCGGTGCGATTGCCGCCGCCGCCGAGGGGCCCTCCATCGAAGGTCTCATCGACTGGAGAGAAGCAGCCAGCGAAAGCCAGCGACGCCACCAGGAGGGCGCCCGAGAGTGACCGGATCATCCGAGCAGCATGGACGGGGGTTCGCGCTCCCGTCCAGTACCTGTCCCACAACCGCGAGTTACTTGCTTGAACGGCTCCCGCGCTCGCGCTGTGGTGCCGGCCCATGAACCCATCAGGCCAGCCTTTCCCGTCCCAGTTCGGTGGTGCGCCTCCTCCCCCCGGCGGCGGCGGCCCGGCGCGCGAGGCGCTCAACGTCCCCGGAATCCTGTTCATGGTCTTCGGTGGGCTGGCGGTGCTGTACAGCCTGATGAACGTCGTGAGCAGCGGGATCAACCAGGCGCAGATTCAGCAAATCCTCGACGATCCGAACCTCCCGTCCGAGGCGAAGAACCTGATCAGGACGCTCATGGGACCTCTGACCAAGGTCTTCGCGCTGCTGGGGTTGGGCATCGGTGGCCTGCTGATCTTCGGCGGCCTGCAGATGCGAAACCTGAAGAGCTACGGCATCGCGATGGCCGCGTGCATCATCGGCATGATTCCCTGCACGGGCTGCGTCTGCTGCCTCACCCTGCCCCTGAGCATCTGGACGCTCACCATCCTCACCCGCCCCGAGATCAAGGCGTCCTTCACCTGATCAGCCGCGCTGCTTGAGCGCGGCGGCAGCGAGGCCCTGGCCGTTGAGCTCCGAGTCGAAGCGGATCAACTGCCGGTCCGCGTCGGTGAGCTTCAACCCTGAACGCGAGGCGGCGAGCTCGAACTCCTGGTCGAGCCGCCACTTGTAGCGCTGCTCGAGGGTGCCCACTTCGTCGCCGCTCTTCGCGCCCTCCTCTGCCAGGCGCGTAGAGAGCTCGAGCCAGCGGATCAGCTGATCGGCGATCACCTGCACGTCTTCGAACTTTCCGAAGTGCGTGAGGGCCACCGCGCGGGGCTTCAGGTCGACGATGCGCTGGACGCTGGCGATCGCTGCGGGCCCGTCGAAGTCGGTGGGCGAGGTGCTGGGGTAGGCGAAGCGCTGCGCGCGCTGCAGCACCGGGTACACCAGCCCGAACGCGTCGCCGGTGAAGACGGTCTGGTCCTGCTGGTCGTGCACCACGAAGTGGTGATTGGCGTGCCCGCGCGTGTGCAGGAACTGAAAGCGGGCGGCGCCGAGGGTGACGGTCTCTCCTTCTTCCAGGGCGCGAACCTTCGCGGCGTCGATCGCCTCGATGGTGCCGTAGAGCCGCTCGAAGGCCTCTTCGCC
>VFKJ01000005.1 GCA_009885595.1 Myxococcales bacterium
GCGGGCCCGGGGGCCATCGCCTGGGCGAGGAAAGAGGCCGCCGAGTCGAAACCCTGGACCTTCAGCCCGCTGGCAGTCAGGGCGCGCTCCGCGCCGCCCCTCACCGCGTGGTCCTGATCGATCAGCGCAATCGATGTCATGTCCCCCCCAGGGACTCACTGAACTGAATGACCCGGATTAGCGCGCGCGGTCGTTCATTCGGCATCCCCTACTCTTGGGAGAAGACGCGCCGATTTCTCGGCGTCACCCTCTGGTGCCTTCCGCTGCGGTCAAAACGCGGAGCGGGGAATAAGCGCGCGATTTGCGAGCGAACGAGAGCAGGCTGGGGTTCGAATCACCCCAGCCCACGCATGGACCACGCATTACAGGTACCCGAAATCTCGTAGCCGCACGATCCCCGGAACCGGGGACCCGGGCCGACGAATGTCAGGACTACTCCAGCGTGGTGATGCCGGTGCGGATGGCGAACTTGGTGAGCTCGGCGACGGAGCGCAGCTCGAGCTTGGCCATGATCTGCTTGCGGTGGGTCTCGATGGTGGACACCGCGAGATCGAGGCGCGCGGCGATCTCCTTGCTGGTCATGCCCTCGGCGAGCAGCTGCAGCACCTCGCGCTCGCGCGGGCTCAGCTCGCCGCGCGGATCACGCTGGGTGGCCTTGGGGCCCACCACGAAGGCGTCGAGCACGGCGCTGGCCACCGTGGGGCTGACGTACTTCTCGTCGTGCGCCACCGCGCGAATGGCGCGAATCAGCTCCTCGGAAGCCGAGCTCTTCACCAGGTAGGCCCAGGCGCCCGCCTCGAACATCGCGTGCACGTAGCGGCGATCGGCGTTCATCGAGAGCGCCACCACCTTGGTGCGCGGGTGGTGCGTGGTCACCTGGCGGGTCGCCTCGATGCCGTTGAGGCCGGGCATGCCGATGTCCATCACCACGACGTCGGGGTGCAGCGTCGAGCACAGCTCGAGGGCGGTGCGGCCGTCTGCGGCTTCACCGCTGACGTGCAGGTCGCTCTCGCGCTCCAGCACGGCCCTGAGGCCATCGCGCATCATCTGGTGGTCATCGACGAGAAGAATGTTCATGGGAGATCTCCGACTGCGTTGGTGTTCATGGGTTGAGGTTTGACTGCTTCTTGTTGAGAGGGATCTGCAGGGTGATTCGGGTGCCACGACCGGGGGAAGAGTTCGCTTCGAAGATGCCGCCGAGGCGCAGGATCTGCTCGCGCACGCTGAACAGCCCGAAGCCCTTGGCGGCCTCGTGGCTCTTGAGCCGCGCGGGGTCGAACCCGCTGCCTTCGTCGCAGATGACCACGGTGAGCCTCGAGCCCTTGCGGTGCAGGGAGACCGAGGCCTCGCTCACCTTCGCGTGCTTCACCACGTTGGTGAGCAGCTCGCGCACCGCGCGGAACAACAGGCCGGCGGTCTCGTCCTCGAGCTTCTCGAAGGGCTGATCAGCCTCGACGTTGACGTGCAGGTGGTGCTGGTTCTCCAGCTGCTCGCCCAGCCACGCCACCGCCGCGGGCAGGCCGAGGTCGTAGAGCACCGGCGGGCTCAGCTCGAAGGTGAGCTCGCGGGTGTCGTTGAGCGCGACGTTGATGAGCTTGATGCCCTCGCCCAGGTCCCTGGCGGCGGGCCCTTCCACCAGGCTCTGCGCGGCCTTCAGGCGAATCTGCGCCAACGCCAGGGTCTGGCCGATGTTGTCGTGCAGGTCGACCGCGAGCTTGCGGCGCTGGCGCTCTTCCACCAGGGCGGCGTCGAAGGCCATCTCCTGCAGGTTCTTCTTGTACATGCTGATGCGCGCCTCGCTCTCGTGCCGCGAGGTGACGTCGGACACGAAGGCCACCACCAGCGGGCCCTGCTCGCCTTCCATCACGCTCAGGCCCACCTCCGCGGGGAAGCGGGTGCCGTCTCTGCGGCGGGCGCGCACCTCACGGTTGGCGGGGGCGAACCCATGCGCGGGGGTGTTGCCTTCCAAGGCCTCGAGCTGCTCCTGGCTGGCGCGCTGGTCGTCGTCTTCGGGCACCAGCTTCTCGATCGACAGGCCCGGCAGCTGGTCGAGCTGGTAGCCGAAGGTGCGGGCGGCCATCTCGTTGGCGTAGGTGATGACGCCGCTGCCGTTGGCGATGAGGATCGCCTCTGACGCCGCGCCCAGCATCTCGCGCAGCGCCCGCTCGCTGCGGCGCACCGCCGCGTCGCTGCGCATCTGCTCGGTGAGATCTTCGAAGGCCAGCAGGATCCACGGCGGCTGGCCGCCCCGCAGCAGCGGCCGCCCGGTGATCAACATCGACCTGCCGGCGAACAGGCTGGGGGTGTCTTCGATCCGCGCGTCTTCCGTGGTGCCGCGCGCGGCCAGCTTGTCGAGCGCGGTCAGCAGCATCGGCGGAGCCCAGGGCGGTTCGCCCAGCTGCGCGAGCTGTTTGCCCTCGATCGCTTCGCGCGTGGTCTGGAACTTTCGGTAGAACGACCGGTTCGCCGAGCGCACCACCCGGTGCTCGTCGAGCACCAGCAGCGGGTCACGCACGGTGTCCACGATGCTCTCCGCGTAGTCGCGCGCCTCGGCCAGCAGGCCCTTGCCGCGGTGGAGCGCGTCGACGTCGACGATGGTCACCACCGTGCCGTCGACCTTGCGCTCGGTCGTCAGGTACGGCCGCACGGTGAGCTGGTACCAGCGGCCGCTCACGTCGGCGACCGTCTGCTCGCGCGGCGCCAGGTGCTCGAGCACGTCGGCCACCAGGGTGAGGAGCTCGGTCGAGCGCAGGTTGGCCTTGATGTCGGTGATGGGCCGCCCCACGTCGGTGGCGATGAGGTTGAGCAGGCGCGCGGCCGCGGGGGTGAAGCGGCGAATGCGCGAGTCGCGCCCCAGGATCAGAATGGCGATGCCCACGCTGTGCAGCACGTTGAGCAGGTCGTCGTTGATGCGGGTGGCGTCGAGATTTCTCTGCACCATCTCGTTGTTCACGGTGGCGAGCTCCTCGTTGGTGGCTTGCAGCTCTTCCCGGGTCAGGCGCAGCAGGTCGAGCGTGGCCGTGCCCGGCGCGGGCTCGAGGTAGGGGCCGGTCTGCCCCCGGAACTGCACGATGACGAGCTCGTCGGTCACCACCACGCCCGGGGGCCCGTAGCCGGCCAGCACCGCCCGATCAGCCTCGGGCTGCACGTCGAGGGGGCCCGGCGGGGCGGGGATGAGGCTGTCGGTGAGCGGCGCGGTCGGCCAGCGCGGGTACTCGCCCAGGGTGAACTCGGTGCGCGCA
>VFKJ01001058.1 GCA_009885595.1 Myxococcales bacterium
GAAGCGCCCCACGGCTCGCAAGGCCACGACCTCGGCACGGCGCTCGGCGCCTACCCGCGCTTCGGCTCGCACCGCGCGCGCGCGCAGGTAACTGTTTCCCTCTCCCCCGCGGGGGAGAGGGTCAGGGAGAGGGGTCGAACCGCTTCGCCTCTGCTCAACTCTCCTGCTTGAACACCCGATAGGCCTCCACCTCGGGGACCTCGATCGATCCGAGCACCGCCCCCACCGCCCAGTTGAGAGGCGGGGTGCGGTGCTTCACCCAGAGCGCGGTCCCGCCGGGCGCCGCACCGAGCCGCGCCTTGGGTTCCTCGGCCGTTCTCCCCATCGACACGCGAGCGCACTTCCACGCGAGGCCCTGCTCGAGGATCGACACCAGCAGCCGGAAGTACAGGGGCGCTTCGATCGCCTTGTCGTAGCCCAGGTAGTACCCGACGCACGTCGCCCCGCTGCGCAGGCACACGCCGAAGCCCTCGAGCAGGTCTTCGCGAACGAGCCCCATCACCACGCAGTCGTC
This sequence comes from Myxococcales bacterium, assembly GCA_009885595.1. Taxonomy (GTDB): domain Bacteria; phylum Myxococcota; class Myxococcia; order Myxococcales; family Myxococcaceae; genus Archangium_A. Next base: position 515 of record VFKJ01001058.1, read on the forward strand.
CTTGAGCTGTCGTTGCAGCTCGACGAAGAACTTCCCCGAGAGGCGCAGCGGGCGGATCTCAGCGCTGGCCCACACCTGGCCGTAGAGCGCGTCGAGGCGTGACTCGTGCTGCTGAAGCTCGGCCAGGGTGAGGCGGCGCAGCTGGTAGCCAAAGAGATCTTCGATCGTCTTCTTCACCGCGCGGCGGCGCTTGGAGGCGAGGCAGGTGAGGTAGTCGTCGAGCGAGCCCCACTTCGGATCGAGCTCGAGCAGCATGTCGGGGCCCGAGGGCGCGCGCTGGTAACCGTGCTTGCGCAGCGCGGCCTCGTGGTCTTCGCGGGCGGCGTCCTTCACGAACGACACGTTCACGTGGCCCTCGAGCTTCTCGAAGCGGCGCAGGCGATCCATCAAGCGCAATGCCTCGGTCCACACCAGCGTGGCATCCGCGCCTTCCTTGATGACCAACCCAGTGTCGCCCCAGCCAGCGAAGCTGCCGAGCACGAGCGCGCGCTGGTGCATGAGCTGCGTCAGTCCGCTCAGCGGCGTGGTGGAGGACACGGTCGAGCGCCCATCGAGCTGCACCACCTGCATGCACAACGCCGCGATGGCCTCTTCGCCCTGGTACATCAGCGCGTAGCGGGGCGAGACGTTCTCCGGCAGCGCCCGCTCGAGCGCGGTGAGGAACGGCGCCTTCAGGAAGACGCTGCTGTCTCGAGTGAGCGTGTTCCAGGCGGCGGCGTCGAGGTGGCTGATGCGCTCCGCGAGGGCGAACTGCACGGTCCGGGTCGATCGCATGGTCTTCGGAAGGCGCGGCCGCCCGGGCGTATTCCCGCTGCGCAGATCTCCGCGCAGCACCCTCGAGGTGACGCCAGTCTTCCCGGGCCGGTGATGAATCGCGCGCGCTCTGCTACGTCCGGGGCCCGTGCGCCGCGCTCTGTGCTTGATGCTCCTGGTCGTCTCCGTGCTGGCCCACGCGCAGCGCGATCCGCGTCAGCAGCGGCGCGGGCCAAACGACCCAGCCGCGGCGAAGCTGGAGCCGCTCCCGGAGCTGAAGGCCGCTGGCGCGCAGGGCAGCCAGGGCCCCGACGGCAACGTCTCGTACCGCGGTGAGCTGGTGAAGCCCTTCTGCTTCAAGAAGCTGGAGTTCTGCGCCACCCCGGGGATGAAGCTCACGCTGTGGACGCAGTACGGCGCGCTCCGGGCGTTACAGGCGATCGAGTCACCGGTGCCCTTCACGCTCTTCGGGGTGCGCTTCGCGGCGAAGGCGGAGGTCGCGCTGGTGTCCGAATACCTGGTGCGCGGCACGCTCGAGGCGCCGATCGAGGTCGATGGGCGCCTGGTGAAGGGCCGGGTAGAGCTGCAGTTCCAGGAGCGGAAGTTGCTCCACGCCCAGGTGGGCACGCTCGCGCGCGAGGCCGTCATCGAAGGGTGGAAGGTGCCGGCCGGGTACTCGTTCGATCTGCAGAGCCTGGCGTCAGGCTCGATGCTGTTGAAGGGGCCCGAGGGCGCGGCGCCCGCCACCTGGGTGGGCGAGGCCTCGCCCGGCACCCCGACGAAGGCGACCAGCATCACCCAGTGGCGCGATGATCAAGGCGCGAAGAACCTGCAGCTCGAGCTCGCCACGCCAGAGAAGCTTGGCGGCCTCGATTTCGGCCTCGAGCCGATCACCTTCCTGCAGCTGGACAAGGTGAGCGCGGTGCGCGGGGTGGTGAGCGCCGGCTTCGAGCGCGGCGCGGTGAAGGCACCCAAGGGCAGCTACGTGGTGCTCTGCGGTGGAGAATTGCAGACGGTGAAGACCGAAGACGTCGCGGTGCGCGTGGGCGCGTTCGTGACCTCGAGGCTCACCGCGGTGCGCGAGCGCTCTCCGCGGGGTTGGCGCAACGATCTCTATGGTCAGAAGGTGCTCGACGAGTGCAGCGAGGGCGCGCTGCTCGGCTACACGTTCCTGCCGCAGTACTGCGAGCCGTGTGATGGTTCCCGGCGAGTGCCCTCGCTGGTGGTCGTCGACCTGAAGGGCGAACCGCGAGATGACGAGAGCCGCGCGATGCTGAAGGCGTTTCCGTCGAGCAAGAAGGCGACCTGCGCTCCCTGCCGGTAGTACGGGGCGAAACCTCTCCCCGCTGCGCAGGGAGAGGGAGACAGACGTCAGACGCCGCGGGCGTTGGGTTCCCAGAGGTACTTGTGCTGCTGCAGCTGGAAGCGCACCGGCAGCCGGTCAGCGATGATCCACTCCGCCAGCTGCGTGGGGGTGAGCTTGCTGAACACCGTAGAGAAGAGCAGGCCGAAGGGGCGCGCGTGGAGGCCGTGCTCGCGGATGAGCCTCACGCTCCAGTCGTAGTCTTCGCGCGAGCCGATGACGAACTTGAGCTCGTCGCGCGCGTCCATCGAGTCGAAGTTGCGCAGGTCGTTGCGGGAAGACTCGCCAGAGGAAGGCGTCTTCATGTCGACGATGGCGTGGACCGCGTCGGGCACCTCGCGCACGTCGATGGCCCCGGAGGTCTCGAGCAGCACGGTGAGGCCCGCGTCGAGCATCGACTGCATCAGCGGGTAGACGCCGGGCTGCAGCAGCGGCTCGCCGCCGGTGACCTCGACCCTCGGCGTCTTCAGCTCGAGCACCTGGCGGACGATCTCGGTGTTCTTCAGGCGGGCGCCGCCGCGGAAGGCGAACTCGGAGTCGCAATAGCTGCAGCGCAGGTGGCACCCGGTGAGGCGCACGAAGGCGCAGAGCAGGCCCTGGTGGGCGCTCTCGCCCTGGAGCGAGAGGTAGATCTCCTTGACCATCACGGAGTCGGCAGAGGCGACGCGGCGAGGCTCGAGCTGGGGGCGGGCGGCGAGCATTCGGCGCGCCTTAACAGGTCGGGGAGAGGGCTGACCCGGCTTCTCGGCGAGGTGCGAGAATGGGCCCATGCCCCCGTGCCCTGCCTGCGGAGCCGATCGCGGACACCTGATGGGGTGTGAGCACGGCACCATCAGCCTCGCGCCAGCCGCGCCTCCGGTGGCTCTCGAAGATCCCGAGCCGGACACCACCCGCGTCCGGGCGCTCGCAGTCCCCCTCGCGCTGGCCGTCGCCGGAGTGCTGGCGTTCACCGGGCCCGGTGGGTTCCTGCTGCGGATCTTCTTCGGCATGTGGCTGCACGAGCTGGGTCACGCGCTGGCTTCCTGGTGCTGCGGCGTGTTCGCGGTGCCGTTGCCGTGGCTGACGCTGGGCGGAAACAGCCGCTCTCCCTTCTTCATCATGCTGCTCTTCGGCGCGCTCGGTGGTCTCTGGTATCGCTTCCGGTGGCGGCTGTTGGCCGTGCCCGCGGGCGTGCTGCTCGTCGGGCTGCTGGTGCCGTTCAGGCACGTCACCACCTTCATCGTGTTCTCGGTACTGGGTCTGGGCGCGGCAGCTCTGTTCGGCGCTTTTGCGAAAGATAAGCCTAGCGCCCAGGCACCGCGGCCTGTAACGCTTGCCGATATTCTCCAGGTGACGCGGTTTCC
>VFKJ01000394.1 GCA_009885595.1 Myxococcales bacterium
GGTGCAGTACTGGTTCCTCCTGACGGCGACCCTGCACGAGAAGCTGAAGAAGGAAGCCGCGCGCGGCTTCGGGGTCTGAGACACCGTTCCGAAGCCCGCTCTTCGTCAGACCATGTCGACGAGGAGCAGCTCGGGCTGCTCGACGAACTTGATCACCTCGTAGGCGAACTCCGCGCCCGTGGCGCCGTCGATCACCCGGTGATCGAACGCGAACGAGAACAGCATGATGGGCTTGATGACGATCTGATCGTCGTCAGTCACGATCGGGCGCTTGCGCAGCCGGTGCACGCCCATGATCGCCACCTCGGGGTGGTTGATGATCGGGGTGGCGAAGAGGCCGCCGGTCTGGCCGAGCGAGGTGATGGTGAAGCTGCCGCCGGTGATCTCCTCGAGCTTGAGGCGCTGATCGCGAGCGGCGGTGCCCAGGCGGCTGATCTCGTTGCCGAGCGCGCGCAGGCTGAGGCGATCGGCGTTCTTCACCACCGGCACGGTGAGGCCCTGCTCCGTCATCGCGGCGATGCCGATGTTGAACTCGCCGCGAACGATCAGGTCCTGGGGGCCCTCGTCCATGTTGGCGTTGACCTGCGGGAACTTCTTGAAGGCGGCGATCGCGGCCTTGATGAAGAACGGCAGGAACGAGAGCTTCGCGTGTTCCTTGGCGAGCGACTCGTTGAGCTTGGTGCGCAGCGCCACCAGCGCGGAGACGTCGACCTCTTCCACGAAGGTGTAGTGCGGCGCGGTGAACTTCGACTTCACCATCTTCTCGGCGATCTTCTTGCGCAGGCCGCGAATGGGCAGCCGCTGATCCGCCGGGCTCACCTGCAGGGCGGCCCAGGTCTTCGCGGCGGCCGGCGCGGGCTTGCTGCCAGAGGCGAGGAACGCCTCGACGTCGGTCTTGAGCACGCGCCCCTGCGGACCGGTACCCGAGACGTTCGCGAGATCGATGCCGTGTTCGCTGGCCATGCGGCGGGTGACGGGGGTGGCGAGCAGCTTGTCACCGCTGGCCACCGGCGCGGCCGCCGCTGCGGCTTTCGGAGCCGCGCCGTTTCCATGCGCCTTGGGGGCGGAAGGCGCGGGCGAGCCCTTGCCCTCGATCTCGAGGTCGACGAGGGGGTGGTGCACCTTCGCCAGCTCGCCTTCCTTGCCGTGGGTCTGCAGCACCTTGCCGGCCTTGGGGCTGGGAATGGTGACGGTCGCCTTGTCCGTCATCACCTCGAGCAGCGGCTGGTCTTCCTTCACCACGTCGCCGGGCTTGACCAGCCACTTGACGATCTCACCCTCGACCACGCCTTCGCCGATGTCCGGGAGCTGAAATTCGAAGAGCGCCATGGAGACGGGCTCGTACTTCAGGTCAGGGCGCGGCGACAGCGACTTGTGCCGTGCGGGAGCGCTCCATCAGGCCCTTCATGAAGAACTCGGCGGCGCGGTAGCTCGAGCGCACCAGCGGCCCGGAGGCGACGTAGAGGAAGCCGTAGCTCTGGGCGAGCTTCTGGTACTCGGCGAACTTCTCCGGGGTAGCGAAGCGCTCGACCCGCAGGTGGTACTGCGAGGGCTGCAGGTACTGGCCCAGGGTCAGCACGTCGACGCCGACGCCGCGCAGGTCCTTGAAGGTCTGCTCGAGCTCTTCATCGGTCTCGCCCAGGCCGACCATGATCGAGCTCTTGGTGTAGAGGTTCTCGGGGCGCTGCTTGAGGTACTCGAGCACGCGCAGCGACTGGGCGTACTTCGCGCGGCGATCGCGCACCGAGGGCGTGAGCCGCTCGACGGTCTCGATGTTGTGGGCCACCACGTGAGGGCGGGCCTGCGCGACGATCGCGAGCGAGGACTCCACGCCCTGGAAGTCGGGGATGAGGACTTCCACGGTGGTCTTGGGGGACTCGCGCTTGAGCGCGGTGATGGCCGCGGCGAAGTGGCTGGCGCCGCCATCGGGCTGCTCGTCGCGGTTGACCGAGGTGACCACGATGTACTCGAGGCCCAGCTCGCGCACCGCGGCGGCGAGGTGCTCCGGCTCCTGCGGATCGAGCGGCGGAGGCGAGCCGACCTTCACGTGGCAGAACCGGCAGGCGCGCGTGCAGACCTCGCCCATCAGCATCACGGTGGCGGTACCGCCGGCCCAGCACTCGGCGATGTTCGGGCAGCGCGCCTCTTCGCAGACGGTGGCGAGCTTGAGCGACTTGGTGAGGCCCTTGATCTTCTCGAAGCCCTCCCCTTTCGGCAGCCGCACCTTGAGCCAGTCGGGCTTGCCGGTTGAGGTCGAGGTCGCGATCGGCAAGCGGTGGGGAGTCGCCATGGTGAGAGTCCATGTATTGACGCGGACCCTGCGGGTCAACTGGCTGAATTTTCGAGGCCTTTCAAGAAGGTTGCACGGCCTACAGGGGGGTCCGGGTCGAGGGGACATGCACCGCGAATTCTCGATCGTCCGGGTGAAGCAGGTAGCCGCGCAGTGGGAGTTCCCCCTCTCCTGGGACGAGCTCGAGACCTCTCCCCTGGCGGGCCCGTTCAACCAGCTCGATCAGCTTCGGCTCGACGTCGCGGTCGGTTGCTTCCCGGGCGCGCGCCGCACCAGGGATGGCCGCCGCGCCTGGCGGATCTCCGCGCACGCCAGCGTCCTCGAGGCGTGGATCACCAGTGACGGTGGCCTGTTCCTCGAAGGCGAGACCTCGCTCGAGTTCGTGCACGAGTTCTTCGTACACCTCTCGCAGACCCAGCCCCACCTGGTGCTCGAAGACGGGATCACCGGCGTGGTGCACAACGAGCGCTCGCTGGCCGGGCTGGTGCGGCACGAAGAAGCGATCAGCCTGCCCTTCGAGCTCCCGGAGGTCGCGGCCTGAGGTCTCGTGTTATGTGTGAGGGGCCACACAAAGGAGCCTCCCATGCCCACCAACCTCTCCATTGATGACGCCCTCCTGCGGCGAGCTCAGAAGCTCGGAAAGCACGCGTCGAAGCGGCAGACGGTCAATGAGGCGTTGCGCGAGTACGTCGCTCGGCTCCTGAGGAAGGAGATTCTCGAGCTCGCGGGTGAGCTCAAGTGGGACGAGAAATTCGACCACAAGGCGGCCCGTTCGCGGTGAGGATTCTCGCTGACACGAGCGCGTGGTCTCTCTTGCTTCGGCGCGAGCCCGCGGGAACGCAATCGCCCGTGGTCGAGCTGTTCCGAGATTTCCTGGAACAGGGAGTGCCCGTCTTTCTGACCGGGCTGATCTATCAGGAAGTGCTGACGGGCTTCCGCAGTGAGCCTCGCCGTGACGAGCTGGTCGACAAGCTCGCGCCGTTCGAGCTCCTCCAGCCACGCAGGGACACGCACGAGCAGGCCGCGCGCCTGGCGGATCGATGCCTGAGGAAAGGCGTCACAGCTTCGACCATCGACGTGCTGATCGCACAGCTGGCGATCGAACGGGACTGCACGCTGCTCACGGCAGATGCAGACTTCCACTCGATCGCCCGCTGCGTCCGGCTGAGGGTGATCCCCGCGCTGAGCTGAAGCTCAGATGTGAATCGGGTGGCCCAGCGTCGCCTCGGCGGCCTCGTGCATGATCTCCGAGAGCGTCGGGTGGGCGTGCACGGTGCGCGCGAGTTCTTCGGTGGTGGTCTCCAGCTGCAGCGCCACGCAGGCCTCGGCGAGCAACTCGGTGGCGTGCGGACCGATCAAGTGCACGCCCAGCACCTCGTCGTACTTCTTGTCCGAGACGATCTTCACCATCCCGATCCCCTCCTCGGAGATCGACGCCTTGGTCACCGCCGAGAACGGGAAGGTGCCGACCTTCACGTCGAAGCCGCGCTCCTTGGCCTTCTTCTCGGTGAGGCCGACCGACGCCACCTCGGGGTAGCAGTAGGTCGCGTTGGGAATGCGATCGTAGTTGAGCGGCCGCGGGTTCTTCCCCGCGATGAACTCGGTGGCCACGATGCCCTGGGCCGAGGCGCAGTGCGCCAGCGCCGGGTGCGGCGTCACGTCGCCGATCGCGAACACGCCCGCCACGCTGGTGCGCATCATCCCATCGACGGTGATGTGCCCCTTGGGACCCACCGGCACGCCCACGCTCTCGAGCCCGATGTCCTTGCTCACCGGCGCGCGGCCGACCGCCGAGAGGAAGTAGTCGCCCTCGAGCACCTGCTTGCTGCCGTCGGGCAGCGTCACGGTCACCTTCACGCCGTCGGCGCTGGTCTCGACCTTCTCGAACTTGGTCCCCACCATCACGTTCATCTTGCGGCGCTTGAGCTGCTTCTCGAGCTCCTTGCTGATGTCCACGTCTTCGATCGGCAGCACGTTGGGCATGAACTCGACCAGCGTCACCTCCGAGCCCACGTTGTTGAAGATCGACGCGAACTCGGTGCCCACGGCGCCGGCGCCCAGCACGATCAACTTCTTGGGCACCACGTCGAGCTGGAGGATCGAGTCAGACGAGAGCACGCGCTTGTGATCCAGCGTGATGCTGGGGAGCGTGGTCACCACCGAGCCTGTCGCCACGATGATGTTCTTGGTCTCGAGGGTCTCCTTCTTCCCGCCCTCGGTGAGCACCACCTCGACCTTGCCCTTGCCGGCGATCTTCCCGGTGCCCTTGAACACGGTCACCTTGTTCTTCTTCATCAGGAAGTCGATGCCGGCCGCGCCCTTGTCGACCACCTTCTGCTTGTGCTTCTGCGCCTGCGCCCAGTCGAGCGCGGGGTTGCTCACGTTGATGCCGAAGGTCGCCGCGTGGAGGATGTGGCTGTACAGCTCTGACGTGTAGAGCAGCGCCTTGGTGGGGATGCAGCCCCGGTGCAGGCAGGTGCCACCGAGCTTCTTGTCCTTCTCGATGATGGCGGTCTTCAGACCGAGCTGACCTGCACGAATCGCTGCCACGTACCCGCCAGGGCCGGAGCCGATGATCACAACGTCAAAAGTGTCCGCCACGAACGTCTCCTTGAGTGAACTAAACTCCTGCGAAAGCGGTCAGTCTCTTACGCCGCCGCATCCGGAAGGCAACCAGCTTTCGACCGGGCGCTGCTATGCGCAGGCCGTGAACCGTTTCCCTCCCCGCACCCTCATCTTGATGACGCTCGCGCTCTTTGCGTTCGCGTGGTTCTGGTGGCGCATGTACCCGAAGCCAGCGCGGCCGCCGGAGGTTCAGATCATCGTCATCATCGATGGAGGCGTGCCGTGAGGTGATCGTTGCGGGTGGCTCAGAGCACCGCCCGAACGCTGGGCCAGTTGGTGCGGCGCGAGAAACCGACGGTGGATATGAAGCCGTTCCGCTACCGGCGTCCGGGCTGACCGTTCATTTCAGAAATGAAATCAGGCCCGGTCCCCCTGTTGGGGGGCAACTGGGCCCTTCCGGTAGCGCCGACACTCGCCCTAGAGTCCCTCTCGCAGTAACCACCTGGGCCCACACCTTGGAAGCCATTCCCCCGACGCCTCCCCGAATCCTGATCGTCGACGACGACGAGTCCGTCCGCGATGTCATCAGCGTGCTGCTGCGCGAGGAGGGCTACCACTGCGCCGTCGCCTCGGGCGCCGACATGGCCCTCGAGCTCGCCCAGCAGGAAGACACCCCCCTGGTGA
>VFKJ01000705.1 GCA_009885595.1 Myxococcales bacterium
GGAATCCAACGCTGACGGGCCAGAGCAGGCCGGGGACCAGCCGTAACCGGCGAGGACCATTCAGCCTGGCTCGTCGGGCAGTCGCAGCGAGGAGCCGGGGCGTGGACGCACCAGGTGTGATTCTCAGCGCGCGGTCAAGGCTGCGCGCCGGCCTGCTGACGGGCGAGCCAGTCGCGCATCAGCTGGCAGTGGTGCAGGGCCTCGGCGTGATTCGGTTCATGGTGCGACCTCTGAGCCTGAGGGAGGAGGGAGAGGTTCACCGCTCTCCCCGACCCGCTCCCCCTCGGGAGAGAGGGAGCGTTGTTGCCACAGCAGATACACCGCCGGGTACACGAGCAGCTCGAGCAGGAAGCTGGTGGTGAGACCTCCCACCATGGGCGCCGCGATGCGCTTCATGAGATCTGCGCCCGCGCCCGTCGACCACATGATCGGCAGCAAGCCCAGCATCGCCGCCAGCACGGTCATCGCCTTGGGGCGCACGCGCTTCACCGCGCCGTGAACGATCGCTTCCTTCAGCTCGTGGAGGTTTCGCAGCGCGCCCCGCTTGCGCGCGTCCTCGAGCGAGAGATCGAGGAAGAGCAGCATGAACACGCCGGTCTCGGCGTCGAGCCCCATCAGCGCGATGAGCCCGACCCACACCGCGATCGACATGTTGTACCCGAGCAGCGTCAGCAGCAGCAGCGCGCCCACCGCCGAGAACGGCACCGCCAGCATCACCAGCCCCGCCTTGAAGGCGGACTTCGTGTTCAGGTACAGCAGCCCGAAGATCAGCACGAGCGTGAGCGGCAAGATGAGCTCGAGCCGCTCGCGCACGCGCAGCATGTTCTCGAACTGTCCGCTCCAGCCGACCGAGTAGCCCTGGGGCACGGTGACGACGGCCACCGCGGCCTTCGCGTTCTCCACGTAGGTGCCGATGTCGATCTTCGAGGTGTCGAAGTCGACGTACACGTAGCCGGTGAGCAGGCCGTTCTCGTCGCGGATCATCGAGGGACCGGTGGTGAGCTTGATGTCGGCGATCGCCTCGAAGGGAATCTGTCCCTTCCCGCCCGGCAAGGGCACCAGCACCCGCTTGAGGGTGGGGAGATCGTCGCGGAAGTCGCGCGCATATCGAACGCTGATGCCGTAGCGCGCGCGCCCCTCGACCGCGACGCTCTGCACGTCGCCGCCGACCGCGGTCATCACCATCATGTTGGCGTCGTCGACCGAGAGCCCGTAGCGCGCGAGCTGATCGCGCTTGAGCTCGAAGTCGAGGAAGTAGCCGCCGGCCACGCGCTCGGCGAACGCGCTGCGGGTGCCGGGCACCTTCGCGACCGCCTGCTCGATCTCCAGCGCGACCTTCTCGATGGTGGCGAGGTCTTCGCCCATCACCTTGATGCCCACGGGGGTACGAATGCCGGTGGACAACATGTCGAGCCGGCCCTTGATGGGCATCGTCCAGGCGTTCGAGATGCCAGGCAGCTGCAGCGCGTGGTTGAACTCCTCCTCGAGCTCGGCCTCGGTGATGCGATCTCTCCAGAACGGTCGCAGCGGGCGCTTGAGCCACTCCGGGGCCCAGCTGGAGTACCAGCGGGGCTTCTCCCGCCACTGGAGCTCGGGCTTGAGGATGATGGTGGTCTCCATCATCGTGAGCGGCGCGGGATCGGTCGAGGTGTTGGCGCGCCCGGCCTTGCCGAACACCCGCTCCACCTCAGGAAAGCCACGGAGAATCCGGTCCTGGGTCTGCAGCAACTGCTGCGCCTCGGCCACCGACATGCCCGGCGCGACCGAGGACGGCATGAAGAGCAGCGTGCCCTCGCGCAGGGGCGGCATGAACTCCGAGCCCAGGTTCAAGAACAACGGCACCGAGGTGGCCACCAGCAGCACCGCCGCGGCGATCACCGCCCGGGGGTGACGGAGCACGAAGCGGCAGGGGCCCTCGTAGAGCGCGTGCAGCAGCCGGCTGATGGGGTGCGCTTCTTCGGAGCGGTACTGGCCCACCACCACCGCCGAGGCGAGCTTCGCCAGCCACCTGGGCTTGAACGTGTACGGGTCGACCCGCGCGAACAGCATGCGGATGGCGGGGTCCAGGGTGATGGCGAGGAACGCGGCGATGGCCATCGCGAGCGTCTTGCTGATGGCCAGCGGCCTGAACAACCGGCCCTCTTGATCGATCAGCGTGAACACCGGCAGGAACGCGACGGCGATCACCAGCAGCGAGAAGAAGACGCCCGGGCCCACCTCCATCAGCGCGGCCAGGCGCACCTGGTGAAAGTCGCCCTGCCTTCCGTCTTTGATCCAGTGGTGAATGCGGTTGTACGCGTTCTCCACCTCGATGATGGCGCCGTCGACCAGCACGCCGATGGAGATGGCGATGCCCGCCAGCGACATCAGGTTGGCGTTGAGCCCCATCAGCTTCATGGGGATGAACGCCAGCGCCACCGACACCGGGATGGTGACGATGGGGACGATCGACGAGGGGAAGTGCCAGAGGAAGACGAGGATGATCAGCGAGACGATCAGGATCTCCTCGATCAGCTTGTCGGTGACGGTGTCGATCGCCGCCAGGATGAGGTCGCTGCGATCGTAGGTGGTGATCACCTCGACGCCTTCGGGCAGCGAGACCTCGGCGAGCTTCGCCTTCACCCGGGTGATCACGCTCAGCGCGTTCTCTCCCTCGCGCATCACCACGATGCCGCCCACCACGTCTCCCTCGCCGTCGAGATCCGCGATGCCTCGCCGCAGCTCGGGCCCCAGCGCGACGGTGGCGACGTCCTTCACCATGATGGGCGTGCCGCCCTCGGCCTTGAGCACCAGCTGCTCGAGATCGGACAGCTGCTTCACGTAGCCGCGGCCACGCACCATGTACTCGCGCCCGGTGAGCTCGACCAGCCGGCCGCCCACGTCGTTGTTGCCCGCGCGCACCGCGTCGACCACCTGCTGAATCGA
>VFKJ01000931.1 GCA_009885595.1 Myxococcales bacterium
GCGGCCCGCGAAGTAGCGCACGTGAAAGTGATCGCGGTGGCGCCGCGCGTGGCGCACCAGGGATTCCGCGCCGGCGTGGAAGAGCTTGTCGAGCCAGGCCCTGTCCTCGCCCTGGGCCAGCGCGTAGGCGAAGAGCCGCGCCTGAATGCGCTTGTCGACCAGCACGAACTGGACGTCGCCCGTCGTCACCAACGCCTTGAGCAGCGCCCAGTTGAGCGCCAGATCCATCGCCAGCTCGCGCTTCTTCGAGAGGCGGCCCGGGTCTTCGCCGCGCGGGAAGAAGAAGCCGAGATCGACGTCGCGCCCGGCCTGGTGGCTCTGGTGCGGGCGCAGGTAGCCGCCGTTCTGCTTGCCGATGTGGTTGACGCGCAGCGGCGGAGCGTCGGTGAACTGCTCGTGCACGGCGTTGGCAGCGGCGGCGACGAACTCGATCGTCTCCTGCGTGCCCCACGCGTTGTGGGGGTCGACCACCTGCCAGGCGTCACCCGCGGCGAGCTGCACGCCGTTCATCAACCGGCCCGCCTCGGTGAGACCGAAGCTGACCGAGCCCAGCGACTGGGGCTCTTCCACCCAGCGCCGCGTCAGCTCTTCGTCGGTGAGCTCCGCGGTGTAGAGAATGCCCGCGTCCGCGAGCGCCTCGGCGAGGGTGGCCTCGACGTCGGCTTCACCGTCGTCACCGGGCGCGGTGTCGTCGTCGTCATCGACCACGGCCTGGGCGGGAGCAGCCTCTGAGGGCGCGCTGAGCCCCGCGTCGGCGGCGGCGTTCAGCTCTGGCGCAGGGGTCGCGGCCTCGCCGGCCATCGCAGCCACGGGATCAGGATCGGCCCAGGCAGGCGCGGCGAGCAGCAGGCAGAGGAGCAGCGCACGAGCCATGGGAAGGTCCGCCTTTTCGCGTCATCAGCCGAAGGCGTCAAGCGACAGCGTGCCCCAGACCGTGGCTCACTGCGAATTTCTGCACGCGCTCCACGAAAGCGTGGGGGTGCTCCATTTGCGGCATGTGGCCAAACCCTTTCACTTCGTGGATCTCCGCGTGTGCGGGCAAGTGCGCGCGGAAGAACGCGAGGCCCTCGTACGGCAACAGCTTTTCGCTCTGCCCCCAGATCAACAGCGTGGGCATCGAGAGCTGCTGAAGCTGCTCGCCGTGCAGGAGATCGGCAGGAGAGCTGCCGGCGACGATGCTCTTCACCGTCTCGCTGCTCATCATCTTGCGCAGCTCGTCCGCGAAGAGGAGCAACGACAGCGGGGGCTTCACGAACAACTTGTGAGCCAGCACGCGCGCGCCCTTCGCGTCCTTCACCTGGAAGCTCGTGAGCAACTCGTGAAAGCGCGCGTCGGTGATCTTCGCGCCCGCAGGTGACACCAGCCCCAGCGCGCGCAGCGCCGCCGGCTCGTGAAAGGCCATGTTGAGCGCCATGCCGCCGCCCAGCGAATTACCGAGGAGAAAGACGGGCTGACCGATGACGCGCGCGCGGAACTCGAGCAGCACCGCGACCTGTTCCCGCAGCGCCAACGGACCGCCCGCGGGCAGGGGCGAGAAGCCATTGCCCGGCAGGTCGACCGCGAAGACCGAGCTGAACGTCTTCGCCAGCGGACCTAAGGTGCGGAAGAAGGCGTTGGCCGAGCTGCCCAACCCGTGCACCAGCATCAGCGGAGGCCCCTTGCCCACGCCCTCGGCCCGGTAGAAGTGCATGTCCACGCCGCGCACGCGCGCCACCTCGCTCGAGATGCCCCGCGCGATGAGAGAGCGGCGGATGAAGCGATTCGCCAGCGAGAGCCATTCCATGTTCATTCCTCGGGCTTGAGCCAGGGCAGCGGGTCGACCGCCTGCCCGCCCTTGCGGATCTCGAAATAGAGATAGCTGCCCTTGAGGCTGCCGGTGTCGCCCACCTGGCCGATGAGCTCGCCCTCCTCCACGTCGGTGCCGACGTCGACCTGGCTGTTGCTCAGGTGCGCGTAGAGCGAATGAAAGTTGCTGCCGTGATCGACGATCACCAGGTTGCCGTAGCCCTTGAGCCAACCAGCGAACACCACCGCGCCGGTGCCGATGGCGTGCACCTCGCTGCCTTCCGGCGCGCGGATGTCGATGCCCTTCTGCACGGTGACGGTGTTGAAGCGGGGGTTGACGATCTTGCCGAAGCCGACCTCGACGATGCCGTCGGCGGGGTACGGCAGCTGGCCCTTGCGCGCGCGGAAGCCCGAGTTGCCCACCGTGCTCTGCAGGTCGTTCACCAGGCCCGCGAGCTCCTTCTCGGTCTGCTCGAGCTCGGCGATCAGGCGGCTCATGCGGTTGTGCTCCGCGCTGACGCTGGCGAGCAGGTCCTTGAAGCGGGTCAGGCGCACCTGGCTGACCGCCTGCTCGGTGCGCAGCGCGCGCAGGTAGCGCTGGCCGGTGGCCTCGAGGCGCTCCAGCCGCCTGGCCCGGCGGCGCTCCCAGCTGGAGAACACCGCCAGCTCGTCGAGCTCTCGCACGTCACTGCCCACCAACGTCTGGTAGGCGCGCCGTCGCTTGATGAGCGAAGCGAAGTCACCCGCCGAGAGCAGCACGCCCAGCGAGTCCTGCTTCTGCAGCCGGTAGAGCGTGACCAGCCGCGGGGCGATGCGGCGCTGCTGGGCGAGGAGCTCGGCTTGCACCACCTCTGCTTCCTTGCGCGACTCGGCGACCTGCTTCGTCACCCGCGCGATGTTGCGCTCGAGCCCGGCCGCCCGCTGGGAAGACTCGCGGGCCAGGCGCTCGAGGGTGTCGAGCAGGCTGAGCAGATCCTTCTTCTGGTCGCCGATGGCGTCGAAGGCGGCCTTCTCGGCCGCGAGGCGCGCCTCGAGCTGGGCGTGCTCTTCTTCGACGTCGCTGCCGGCGTGCAGCAGCAGGGCGAGGAGGAGCGCCGTCATACGCGCAGGAACCTCCGCACCGCGATGAAGCTGCCGGTGAGCCCCAGCAGCACGCCCAGGCCCAGCTGCTCGAGCGCCATCCGCCCCCACGCGACCACGAAGCGGCCGTCGAGCATCAGGAAGCCGACGAGGTCTCCGCCGTCGCGCTCGACCCAGCGCACCACCGCGTAGACCGCCGCCAGCGCGAGGGCCCCGGAGAACACGCCCTGCAGCGCGCCTTCGATGAGGAAGGGCATGCGCACGAAGCGATCGGTACCGCCCACCAGCTTCTGGATCTCGATCTCCTCACGCCGCGCGAAGATCGCCAGCTGCAGGGTGGCGGAGACGACGATCACCGTGGTGAGGAAGACGAGCACGAAGGCGATCAGCCCCGCCAGGCGCAGCGCGCGAGAGATGACCCCCAGCCGCTCCAGCGCCTCTTCGCCGTAGTCGACGCCGGTGACGAAGGGCAGCGCGCGGGTCTTTTGGGCGAGCGACTTGAGCGCGGTGGGATCACGCGAGTGCGGAGGGAGCTTGAGCTCGAGGCTCCACGGCAGCGGGTTCTCGCCCAGCTCGGTGAGCGACCTGCCCTGCTCTCCCAGCTGCGAGGCGAGGCGGCCCAGCGCGGTGGCGGGCGAGACGCGCGTGAGGGTGCCCTGCGTGCGGTTGACCAGCGCCTTCTCGAGCTCGTCGACCTGATCTGCTGGCGCGTCGGTGGCGAGGTAGACGGTGAACTCGACCTCGCCGCCCAGCGAGGCGAGCAAGGCATCGAGCTGGGAGGCCGCGATGCGCGCGAGCCCGAAGCCCAGCAGCGAGAGCCCGAGCGCCGCCACGGCGATCACGTGGACGAAGGGCGAGCGCACCATGCTGCCGATGGCGGTACGGGCGAAGTAGGCGAGCCGGGCGCTGGTGCTCACGAAGACGCGCAGTCTGGCTCAGGCGCACCCTTCAAACGAGCACTGATCTCCCTCTCCCCCGCGGGGGAGAGGGTCGGGGAGAGGGCTTGCCAGAAACGCTCCCGCTCTTCAGGCAGGCCGCGAGATGATCGATTCCCGCCCCCGCGGCACCTGATGGACCATGACTCGTTCAGCCCTCGCCCTCGTCGCGGCCCTCTCGCTCTTTGCCTGCCACCAGATCGAAGGAGGCCCCGAGCGCTCCGAGACGCGCACCCTCTCTGCCTTCACCCGCGTGCGCCTCGAAGACGGCCTGCCGGCCACCTTCAGCCCCGGCCCCTCCCAGGTCACCCTCATCGCCCCCGAAAAGGTGGTGGCGAACCTGGTGACCGAGGTGAAGGACGGCGTGTTGATCGTGCGGCTCAAGCCCAACGTGATCGTCGACTCCTTCGACACCACGGAGGTCGTGATCACCGGCGAGGGCCTGCAGGCGGCCGAGGCCACCGGCGCCAGCAAGCTCACGGTCCTGGGCGTCACCGCGAGCCCCTTCCGCGCCACGGCCTCGGGGGCCAGCACGCTCACCGTCAGCGGCACCACCGCTGACGCCCGACTCAACGCCTCGGGCGCATCCACCCTCACCGCCGCCGCGCTGCTCGCCGAAAGCGCCAGCGTCGAGGCGTCAGGCGCCTCCACCATCGAGCTCAACGCGAGCAAGTCCGTCGAGGGGACCGCGTCGGGCGGCAGCCACGTGATCATCGGCGGCACCACCACCGACGTGTTCATCAGCGCGACGGGCGGCTCCTGGGTGAGCGACGCGCTGAAGTGACTTAACGATCGTGCGCCATCAGCCGCGCCGCCTTCTCCCCGCGCGAGTCGGCGACCAGGGTGCCGTGCTCGAGCCGCAGCGTGCGCTTCTCGTAGCGGGCGATGAGCGAAGCGTCATGGGTCGCGACGATCACCGTGGTGCCCCGCGCGTTGACGTCACACAGCAGGTCCATGATCTCGACGGTGAGCGCGGGATCGAGGTTGCCCGTGGGCTCGTCGGCCAGCAGCATCGCGGGATCGTTCACCAGCGCGCGCGCCAGCGAAACGCGCTGCTGCTCACCACCGGACAGCTTGAGCGGCGAGACGTCGGCCTTGTGCTCGAGCCCCACGCGCCGGAGCATCTTCACTGAGCGCTCGCGCACTTCTTCCCGATTCACCCCGAGCACGTCGAGGGTGAAGCCCACGTTCTCCGCCACGGTCCGGGTGGGGAGCAGCTTGAAGTCCTGGAACACCACCCCGATGTTCCGCCGCAGGTACGGAATCGACGACTCGCGCACGCGCGCGATGTTGCGCCCGGCGATCAAGATCTGCCCCTTGCTCGGCCGCTCCGCGAGGAACATCAGCTTGAGCAGCGTCGACTTGCCCGCGCCCGAGGGGCCGGTGAGGAAGACGAACTCGGCCTTGGCGATGTCCAGGTTCAAGTCCGTCAGCACGGGAGGATCTCCCGGGTAGGCCTTGGTGACGTGGAACATCTGGATCATGGAGCGCCGCCGCCAGCAGCGGAACGCTGCGCGAGACAGAACGGAGCGGAGCGGAGTTCTGGCCGAGGCAGAGCGACCCAGATCATGGCGGCGAGGATCCCACGACTTCAGCGCGCGGCGTAGCGGACAATCTCTGCGTCCAGGGCGACGACCAGCCCGCGGTCTTCCATCACCTCCACGTTCGCCAGCACTTCGGACAGCATCAGCACCATTCGGCCCACGTCGCGGCGCGGAAACAGCGAGGTCACCAGCTCGTAGATGCTGGCCGGCGACTCCGCAAGGCGCGCGAGCAACTTGTCCTGCCGCAGCTCGTAGAACGCGAACAGGCCGTCGAGCAGCTCGCGGTGGCCCTTGAACGCGGGCCCGTGGCCGGGCAGCACCGCCTCGAGCTCGAGATCGCGCACCCACTTCGCGCCTTCCAGGTAGCGCGAGAGCGCGCGGAACTTGGTCGGCCCTTCACCTTGCGAGAGATCGAGCACGGGGTTGGGCGAGACGCGCGCGAGCACGTGATCGTCGGCGAAGAAGAGCCGCTGCCGTTCCGCGTGCAGGCACACCAGCCCAGGCGTGTGCCCCGGCAGGTGCTTCACCGTCGCCTCGAAGTGCTTGAACTGCAGCACGTCACCCTCGTGCAGCGGCCCTAAGCGCGAGGGCTCGAGGTACCGCACCAGGTTCGGCTGGCGATCGGCGCCGGCCTGCATCTGGTCGAGCTGGTCGACCGGCACACCCAGCCTCTTCAGGAAGAAGCCGCGGTGCTTGCGCAGCAGCGCGGCGAAGCGACCGTCGCCAACCACCTTGTCCACGTCGGCTTCGTGAATGAAGACCCGCGCCCCGCTCTCCTCGGAGAGCATCTGAGCGTTGCCGAAGTGATCGAGGTGCCCGTGGCTCACCACGATGCGGGAGAGCTTGCGCAGGTCGAGCTTCTTCTCCGCCGCCCCGCCCCGCAGCGCCGCGATGCCTTCCGCGGTCCCGATGCCGGTGTCGAACAGCGAGTAGCGACCGTCGGCGTCTTCGATGACGTAGACGTTCGCCGGTCCCCCCGCCTCGATGAACGGGACGGGGATCTCGAGACGGTGAATGCCCAAAGCACCCAGCGTGCTGTCGTTCAGCTCGGTCGTCGGGCCGTACACTTACTTCGCGGCTTTGATGGCCGCCTGCATCTCCGGGATCGCCTTGAAGAGATCCGCCACCAGGCCGTAGTCGGCGATCTGGAAGATCGGCGCGTCGGGATCCTTGTTGATGGCCACGATGGTCTTGCTGCTCTTCATGCCGGCGACGTGCTGGATGGCGCCGCTGATGCCGGCCGCCACGTAGAGCGCCGGAGCGACCACCTTGCCGGTCTGGCCGATCTGCAGATCGTTGGGCTGCCAGCCCGCGTCGCACACCGCGCGCGAAGCGCCGACCGCCGCGCCCAGCTCGTCCGCGAGGCCCTCGATGGGCTTGAAGTCGCCCTTGGTGCCACGGCCGCCGGCGATGACCACCTTGGCCTCGGTGAGCGCAGGACGCGCGCTCTTCACTTCCTTGAAGCCGACGAACTTCGTCAGCTGCCTGGCAGGCGCTTCCGCCGCGAAGACCTTCACCTCGCCCGCGCCGCTCTTCTCGGCGGCGGCGAACTCGGTCGCGCGCACGGTGAAGCACTTCACGCTGCCCGCCAGCTTCACGGTGGCGATCACCGCGCCGGCCCACATCGGGCGGGTGAGCGCCACGTCAGCGCCCGAGCCCTCGACGGAGAGGATCTCGGAGGCCATCACCGCCTTGAGCTTGGCAGCCACGCGCGGGACCACGTCACGGCCCACGGTGGTGGCGGCCGCTCCAATCCACTCCGCGTTGATCGCCTGCGCGGCCGCGGCGATCGCCGGCGCCCAGTTCTCGGCGAGGGCGTGCTCGAGGTGCGCGGCCGAGGCGGCGTGCACGACCTTCACTCCGTATTCCTTGACCGCGTTCGCGAGCGCGGTGGCGTCCTTGGCGAGCGCGATGGCGTGCACCTCGCCCCCGCTGGCCTTCGCGAGCTGCTGGCCCGCGGTGATGGCGTTGAGGGTGGCCTTGCGGAGCGACCCGTCAGTGTTGGCTTCGACGACGATGAGAACGTTGCCCATGATGATGAGATCCTTTTTTCTAAAAGATTGCTTAGAGCGCCTTGGCTTCGTTCTTCAGCTTCTCGATGAGCGTGGCGACGTCAGGCACCTTGATGCCCGCCTTGCGCGCCGGGGGCGGCACCATCTTCGTCACCGTCAGCCTGGGCGCCATGTCCACGCCGAGCGCCGCGGGGGTGAGCTCCTCGATGGGCTTGCTCTTGGCCTTCATGATGCCGGGCAGCGAGGCGTAGCGCGGCTGGTTCAAGCGCAGCTCGGTGGTGGCCACGCAGGGGAGCGGGCTCTCGACCGTCTGCAGGCCACCGTCGACTTCACGCACCACCGAGATGCTCTTGCCGTCGGCGGCGAGCTTGATCGCGGGCGTCTTCGACTTCTCCGCCTCGGACTCGAGCGACTCTTCCTTCGACGCGAAGGTGGCCTGCGCCCAGCCCAGCCACTCCGCGAGGTACTGGCCCACCTGGTTCTGATCGTCGTCGATGGCCTGCTTGCCGAGGAGCGCGAGGTCGGGCTTCTCCTTCTCCACCACCTTCTGCAGGCACGCGGCGACGCCCAGCTGATCCATGGGGCCGGTGTGATTCACCCAGACCGCCCGGTTCGCGCCCATCGCCAGCGCGTGGCGCAGTTGCTCGTGCACGTCCTTGGTGCCGATGGAGACGACCACCACTTCGCCGCCGTGCTTGGCGACCAGCCGCAGCGCCTCTTCCACCCCGATCTCGTCGAAGGGGTTGATCTTGTACTTGAGCCCTTCACCCACGATGCCGTTGCCGGCGGGGTTCACCTTGATCTTCGACTCTGAGTCTTCAACCCGCTTGGCGGTGACGAGGATCTTCAACGGCATCTCGAGGCTCCTTGGCGATCAGGCGCGCTGTTTGACGCGCCGCATTGTGTGAAGGTGATTTATGAATCAACGAACAGGGGCGCAACCTTTAAAACTCACGCGCCCTTGAGCAGCTCGCGGGCGATCACCAGGCGCTGCACCTGGCTGGTCCCCTCGTAGATCTGGATGAGCTTGGCGTCGCGCATCAGCTTCTCCACCGGGTATTCCCGGGAATAGCCGGAGCCGCCGAAGATCTGCACGGCGTCAGTAGTGGCCTTCATGCCCATGTCGGCGGCGAAGCGCTTGGCGTAGCTGGAGACGAGGGTGTTGCGCTGCCCGTCGTCGAGCAGCCACGCGCTCTTGTAGGTGAGCAGCCGCGCCGCTTCGATGTCCGCCCCCATGTCGGCGATCATGAACTGGATCGCCTGGAACTCGGCGATGGGCTTGCCGAACTGCTGGCGCTGCTTGCTGTAGTCGATCGCGTGCTCCATCGCGGCGCGCGCCAGCCCGATCGCGAACATCGCGGTGAGCGGCCGGCTGTTGTCGAGCGTGGACATCGCGATGAGGAAGCCTTCACCTTCCTGGCCGATGCGGTTGGCGAGGGGCACCTTCACGTCTTCGAACGTGAGCGTCACGGTGTTCGAGGCGCGCTGGCCCATCTTGTTCTCGTGCTTGCCGATGGTGAGGCCCGCGGGGCGGCCCTCGACGGCGAGGCACATCAGGCCCTTGTGCTTCTTCGAAGGATCCGTGGTGCAGAAGAGCGTGAACTGATCGGCGTACTCGCCGTTGGTGATCCACTGCTTCGTGCCGTTGACCACGTAGAAGTCGCCTTCCCGGCGCGCGGTGCAGCGCAGGCCGGCCACGTCGCTGCCGGCGCCGGGCTCGGTGAGCGCGAAGGACACCAGCTTGAAGCCGGTGGTGAAGGGGCGCAGCAGCCGCTCCTTCTGCTCCTGGCTCCCCCCGATGATGATCGGCAGCAGCGCGAGGTCGTTGGCGATCATCGAGGTCGCCATCCCGGCGCAGCCCCACGAGATCTCCTCGGCCACGATGGCCTGCGCCACGTGGGGCAGCTCCATGCCGCCGAACTGGGCGGGGATGGTCATGTTCATCAGGCCCAGGTCGCTGGCCGCCTCGATGATGTCCTTCGGGAAGGTGCTCGTCTCGTCGCAGTGCGCGGCCTGCGGGCGCATCACCTCGCGCGCGAACTTCCGAGCGGTTTCCTGCAGCGCCTTTTCGTCGTCGGAGAGCCCGAAGTTCATGCGCGGGGCATAGCAACTTCGTTTCGACGAGGCAGAGTTGTCGTAGAAGGCGACCTACCCATGGCCATG
This sequence comes from Myxococcales bacterium, assembly GCA_009885595.1. Lineage (GTDB taxonomy): Bacteria > Myxococcota > Myxococcia > Myxococcales > Myxococcaceae > Archangium_A. Next base: position 9,520 of record VFKJ01000931.1, read on the forward strand.
TCTCTCCGTGCGTCGCTCCCCGCGATCCTCGCCCTCTGCGCCTGCCACTCCCCCGGCAAGGAAGGGCCGGTGCTGGTGAAGGGCGCAGGCCTCGAAGTGACCGCGGCCGACCTGAGGGACCGGTTGGTGCTGGAGAACGAGTCCACCCGCGGCGCGCTGCGCGACCCGGCCAGGAAGCGCGAGTTTCTCGCGCGGGTGATCGACGAGGAGCTGCTCCTGGCCGAGGCGCGAACGCAGAAGCTCGATCAGTCGCCCGAGTTCAAGGCCACCATTCGCACGGTGCTGTTGCAGGAACTGCGCAGGGCCCGTGCCCGCGCGCGCAACGCCGGCGGCCCGGTGGATGCGGCCCGGCAGGAAGCGGAGGAGCGGGCCTGGATCCAGTCGCTGCGAGACCAGGCGAAGCTCGAACTCAACGAAGAAGCCATCAACGCCTTCGTCCCCTGAGCCGCCTGTGGGCTGCTGTGCGGCCTCCATGCTCCTTGACTCCCCCAGAGCCCGTGAAAAGACTCTCGGCTCCTCAGTAGCTCACGGCCGAATCTCGGGGTCCTCCATGTCATCGTTCTGTCGCTGGTCCATCGCCGCGGTCCTGGCGTTCACCCTCGCTGCGTGTTCGCCCCCCCCGCCCCCGCCCCCGGACATCATCCTGACCGCCACCCCGGACGCGATCCCCGGTGACGGCGTGAGCACCTCGGTGATCGACGTCTCGCGGCCGGGCACGGTCGACGTCACCCTGCGCATCACTCGCGGCACCTTCAAGGAGACAGGGAAGAACAGCGTCGTGATCCCCGGCGGCACCGGCACCGCCACCCTGGTGTCTTGCGACTCGCTGACCACCTCGGCCTGCTCCGGCAACCTCACGGTGCGTGCCTCCAGCGATGACGACGCGGTGGGCGAAGTGAAGGTCGCCATCGGACAGCGGGAGATCTGCAACGACGCCCTCGACAACGACAACAACGGCCAGGCCGACTGCGCCGACTCCTTCTGCGTCGCCAAGACCTGTTCCTCGGGCGACGCGGGCGTGCGGGTGTGCGACAGCAGCGGCCAGTGCATCTGCGCCACCGGCACGGTCGAAGACTGCACCAACGGTGTCGACGACAACTGCGACGGAAAGGCCGACTGCGCCGACGTCACCTGCGACCAGAAGGCCTGCAACGTCACCGCGGGCGTGGGCGGCCGCTGCAGCATGAACACCTGCGCCTGCACGCCCGGCGCGGAGATCTGCTCCGACAGCCTCGACAACGACTGCGACGGCAAGATCGACTGCGCCGACACGGACTGCCGCGCGACCACCTCGACCCTGGGCAGGGTGTGCAACGCCACCACCGGCCTGACCTGCAGCCAGCCAGACAGCCAGGGTGTCTCGAACTGTTCGGTGTGCCCGGGCGGCGCCGGCCCCGAGGCCGCCTCGCTCTGCGCCGACGGCCTCGACAACGACTGCGACGGCGCCCCTGACTGCTTCGACACCGACTGCGCCGACCGGGACTGCCGCTCGACCCTCGCCGACGCCGGCGTGGGCAACGGGTGGAAGTGCAGCCTCGCCAGTGCAGCCAACGACAAGTGCGCATGCATGGGCAACGGCGGGGTCGCCCAGGTGGTGGAGACGACCTGCGATGACGGCTTTGACAACGACTGCGACGGCAAGGGGGACTGCGCCGATCCCGACTGCCTGGTGGGCGGCGGGCAGGTGTGCGGAACCTTCGGCAAGAAGTGTCTGACCCTCAACACCTGCGGCTGCGGCGCCACCCAGGAGGACTGCCGCACCACGCAGGACGACGACTGCGACGGCCTGATCAACTGCCAGGAGATCAGCTGCCGACCGTCGGGCACGGGCTTCGGCCAGGTCTGCGATGAATCGGGCAACACCTGCTCCCAGGTCATCAACAGCCAGTCCACCTGCACCACCTGCACC
>VFKJ01000576.1 GCA_009885595.1 Myxococcales bacterium
CTGGTGGCGCTGTTCCTGGTGCACGCCTCCCTGCAGCTGGTGGTCGGCGCCGCCGCGTTGCTGGCGCAGGTGAGCCGCGGCTTCTTCGACATCGAGTGGCGGCTGTACCTGATGGAGCTGATCGTCTTCGGCGTACTGCAGGACGTGCTGCTGGCCGTGCTCGCGCTGGTGGTGCAGGTGCTGGTGAACCAGAAGTACCTCGCCCACGGGGTGATGGTGCTCTACTTCGTCAGCCGCGCCGCGATGGGTTTCCTCGGGGTGGAAGAGCCGCTGGTGCGCTTCGCTTCCGAGCCGCGCATCGCGTACTCCGACATGAACGGCTACGGGCACTGGCTGCCCGCAACGATGCTCTTCCGCGGGTACTGGTGGTCGTTCGCCACCCTGTTGATCGTGCTCGCCTTCCTGCTGGCGGTGAGGGGGCGGGAGGCGGTGTTCAAGCAGCGCCTGCAGCTCGCGCGGGGCCGCTTCACCACCCCGTGGCGCGTGGTGGCCGGCGCGGCGCTGCTGGGGGTGCTGGGCCTGGGCGGCGCCGTCTTCTTCGAGACGCACGTCCAGCACCGCTACCGCACCGCCAAGGACGGCGAGCGCGCCCAGGCCCGCTACGAGAAGGAATGGAAGACGTGGGAAGCGAAGGCCACTCCACGCATCGTCGATGCTGACGTGAACTTCGACCTCTACCCGTCCGCTTCACCGCCAAGGCTGGAAGTGAAGGGCACCTACCTGCTGGAGAACAAGACGACGCAGCCCATCACCGAGGTGCTGCTGAACGTGAACGAGGACGCGAAGGTCGAAGCGCTCGCGGTGGGCACGGTGACGACGCCCAGGCAGCACGATGGCGAATTGGGTCTGCGGGTCTTCGCGCTCGAGCCGCCCTTGCAGCCCGGGGAACGCCGGCCGCTGACGTTCTCGATGCGCTTCACCGCCGACCCGCTCGTGCACGGCCCGCGCCGCGAAGACGTGGTGGGCAACGGCACCTTCTTCAACAACGGCAACCTGCCCCTGGTCGGGTACCAGAGCGACGCGGAGCTGAGCGAGGACGGTGATCGCAAGTCGTACGAGCTGCCTCCGAAGGAGCGCATGCGCGACCGCGACGATCCGAAGGGGCTCGAGCACAACTACATCCGCTCCGACTCTGACTTCGTCGGCTTTCGCAGCACGGTGAGCACCGACGCCGATCAGATCGCGGTGGCGCCGGGCACGCTGATGAAGGAGTGGACCGAGAACGGCCGCCGCTTCTTCCGCTACGAGATGAACCAGCCGATCTTGAACTTCTTCTCCGTGCTCTCCGCCCGCTACGCGGTGAAGGAAGACGTGTGGAACGACGTGAAGCTGCAGGTCTTCTACGAGCCCAAGCACCCCTGGAACGTCGAGCGGATGATGCAGGGCATGAAGGACGCGCTGGCGTACTGCTCGGAGAACTTCGGGCCCTACCAGCACCAGCAAGCCCGCATCCTCGAGTTCCCGCGCTACCAGAGCTTCGCGCAGAGCTTCCCCAACACCATCCCCTACTCCGAAGGCGTCGGCTTCATCGCGCGCGTCCGCGGCGACAACCCGGAAGA
>VFKJ01000218.1 GCA_009885595.1 Myxococcales bacterium
CCCCGTCCCGCAATTGGCGCTCGAGTAGACGACCCAGGTCGTCGAGGCCGGGAGGGTGACGGTGACGGCGGCCGTACCCGAGACCGGCGCTGCGTTGCCCAAGGTATCCCGGCGGCTCACGGTGATGGCCTGGCAGGCCCCCGCGGCCATCGTCGTGGTGGGGCCCGTCGGGGTGTCGACCTGGAGGGTGCTGGGGCCCGGCGTGACGGTGAGGCTCGCGGCCGTGGCCGTGGAGAAACCACCCACCGAGGCGGTGAGGGCGTAGCTGCCGGTGACGGTGTGCTGCGCGGTGAAGCTCACCTGGGAAGCGCCCGCGGCGAGCGCCACGGTGTTGCCGCTGGCGCAGGTGGTGGCGCCCACGGTCACTCCGGCGGACATCGAGCTGACGCTCGCCACCTGGGGCGTGGTGAAGCTGGTGACGTTGTCGAGGGAGTCGAACAGGTTGGCCACGTACGGCCCCGGCGTGCAGGCGCCGGCCTGCGCGGACTGCGTGAGGGGCGTGGCGAAGAGCAGCTTGCTTGGCGGCCCGGGCCGAATCGAGTTGCCGGGGAGGAAGGTGGCCGGGGGCGTCAGCGAGCTCGACGCGCGGATCTCGAAGCTCGTGACGGCCTTGTCGCCCTGGTACGAGAAGGTCGTCGAGCTGCTGCCCGCGAGGACCTTGAGCGGACCGACGAGCGGGGTGACGCAGCCCGGGCCCACGTAGAAGCGGAAGTTCACGTCGGTGGAAACGGGCACCGTCGAGAGCGTGAAGGGCGTGTCCACCATGCCCGCCGCCTGGGCGGGGTTGCCGAGGGAATCGAGCATCTCGACGCTGAAGGGGTTCTGACTGCATTGCCCCGCCAGCGGGTTGGTAGGCAGGCCGGTGAGCCTGAACTTGCTGGCGAAGCCCGCGGAGATGGTGACGTCCTGGGTGCCGGCGGTGATGGGCGCGCCGTTGAGCACCATCACCTGCAGCGTGCCCATGGTCGGAGGCGCGGTCATGCCGCGCGCGCGGAACGAGAACGAGCTGGCGCCGGTGGGAATCACGAAGTCCGTCTGGGCGACGGTCGCGCAGTTGCCGCCAGGCTCGAAGAACGAGAGGTTGATGATGCCCGTCACCGACACCCGCACCGGCAGGTCGGCGGCTGCGATCACCGGGTTGTCGAACGCGTCCTGCAGCTGCACGCTGAAGAGCCCCGCGGAGCAGCTCTGCGTGGTGTTGAGCGCGAGGGGGTCGTTGGTGAAGCGGAGCTTCGCCCCCGTGGCGGGGCCGACGGTGAGCGGCTGGCTCTTGGCCAGGCCGGCGCTGGGGGTGGCGGTCAGAGAGAAGCTGCCCGCGCGCGAGACCTTCACGTGCACCGAGAGCTCGCCCTGGCCGCGCATCAGCTGTCCCATCGGCATCGGGGTCGTGCACGCGGCGTCGCTGAAGAAGATGTTGGCGTTGAGGAAGTCACCGGGCATCGAGCTCAGGGTGATGGTGGCGGGCGCGTCGACGTCGGTGCGGCGGTCATTCTGGTCGCGGAACTCGACCGTCACCGCCTCGGCGCTGCACTGGCCGGCGGTGACCACGCGCGAAGGCGTGGTGAACTCGAGGTGATGGAGCGGCTGCGGGTGCACCTCGACCACCGCGGTCCCCGGCGTCGCCACCTGGGCGGCGGTGGCGGTGAGGGTGGCGTTGCCGAACGCCTGCCCATCGGCCTTCAGGTACACCTCGAAGAACGACTGCTGGTAGGGAATCGGGAGCGAGGAGACGGCCGCGTCACCACACGACGAGGTGCCGTGCACGGTGACCCCGGCCAGCGAAGAGGTGAGGGCCACCAGGGTGTCCCGAATGGCGACGCGCGGCCCGGTGGCGTTGCGCAGCTCGACCTGGAACGGCCCCTTGCACTCGTAGCGCAGCATGGTGATGACGCTGGTGGTCACCGACACCCGGTCGGGCGGGTCGAGGCACACCGTGGCGGTGCCGCACTCGCTGTCGTCGCAGCCGCCCTGCCCGTCGCAGTCGTTGTCGAAGGTGTTCATGCACAGCTGCCCCGCGCCGGGGAAGATGGCCGCGTCGTCGTCCTTGCAGTCCAGGCCGCCCTTGCTCGCAGCCACGAAGCCGTCGCGATCGAGGTCCAGGGTGGGCCCGGGGGGATCGACGAACACGTCGACCTCGGTGACGCCCGACTCGGGGAAGATCGCGAGCACCACGTCGCCCTGGGCGTTGAGCTTGAGGTTGGCGGCGTCAGCGCAGTTGCTGCCGACATAGCCGCTGGCCTGCAGCTTCACGCTGGTGGGGAGATCGGTGCCCTTGCGCACGCCGAAGAGCGCCTCGTCATCGGCCGGCTTCTTGATGGTGGCTGACTTGAGCTCCTGGGTGTCGTTGGAGATGGTGAGCTTGATGCAGTCGGCGCGAACGCGGACGGCGCCTTGCGCGCGCACCTTCACGTTCACGCGCAGCCCGCTCTCTTTGGGCGCACAGGCGCTCAACACCGCGAGCGGAACCAGGGTCAGCAGACGAAGACGTTGCATGGAGGACCTCGTGCTCCGGGTGGGGCCCCATCAAGGGGAGCACAATCGCCCGGGAGCGTACCGCAACGGCTCGCCCCGCCGGAGGACTCAATGTGCGCCTGACGTGCACACCCTTCGTGCTACCAGCGCCTGGCGTGTTCTTCTTCCTCTCCAAGGTGCTCGACATCGCGATCGACCCGCTGTGGTGGGGCACGGTTCCCATCCTGGTCGGGGTGGTCTTGCTCGCGCGCGCGCGGCGGCGGCGGCTGGCGCTCACCCTGGTGAGCGGTGGGCTGGGGGTGTTGATCCTCGCGACCTTGCCCGCGGTGTCCAACGGCCTGTGGGCCTCGCTCGAGGCGGGCGCGGTGTCGACGATGCAGCCAGGCGTCACCTACGACGCGGTGGTGCTGCTGGGGGGCGCGGTGACGCCGCAGGGCAGCCTCCCCGAGTCACCCGCGTGGAACGACAACATCGAGCGGCTGCTCGAGGTGCGAGAGCTCTTGCTGGGCGGGCGCGCCAGGGTGGCCATCGTCAGCGGCGGACGGCTGGGCGGCGGGCTGCGCACCGAAGCCGAGTACCTGGGGGAAGCGCTGTTAGCCCTGGGCGTGCCCAAGGACCAGGTGATCATCGAGCCCAGGGCCAACAACACGCGCGAGAACGCGACCGAGAGCAAGAAGCTGCTCGACGCGCTGGGCGCGAAGAAGGTGTTGCTGGTGACCAGCGCGTTCCACGTTCCGCGCGCGGTGGGCTGCTTCCGGGCCGCCGGGGTGGAGGCCGACATGTTGCCGGTCGATTACCGCATGCGCGCGCCTGAGCTCGACACGCACCACGCGCCGCGGGGCGAGTACCTGTCCCAGACGGCCCGCGCGCTGCGGGAATGGCTGGGCCGCGCGGTGTACCGGGTGCTCGGCTACACGAAGTGACGGCGCTGCGCAGGCCCGAGGTCGACCCCGCGCTCGCGCACGCCGCGCAGAAGACCCAGGTGGTGGTGCTCACCTGCCGGCCGCTCGACTACGTCCCGCCCGAGGCGCTGCCCACCGACGGCGCGTCGAAGAGCCTCGACGGCGGGCAGACCCGGGTGATCGACCTCGCGCGGG
>VFKJ01000932.1 GCA_009885595.1 Myxococcales bacterium
CATCGCCGTTGCTGGCCGCCAGCTCTCCAACCACAAGAGCCGCCCGCCGCGAACGCGAACGCGCCGAGATCGGCTTTTCCACCACGCAGCCGCGCGCGCCCGGCGACGTCTTTGCTGCTCGCCGTGAAGGCGGACGGCTCTGCAGCGCCCACCGCGGGAGAGGTCTCGCTCAACAGGTACGGCTCGCTGCCTGACATCACGAAGCCCGCGGCGGCAAAGAGGTTCCCCGTGCCACCGAGCGGCTTGCACCACTCCGGCAACAGCGAGTTCGTGATGGTGAGCGTCGCGGGGTGCTTCATGAAATTGAACACGCACGCCGGGCCCTCAGCGCGCTCCGAGATGATGGAGTGGGTGATCGTCACCACCGGCGTCCGCGTGGTGGTGGCGGCGGCGTGCAGCGCACCTCCGGCCGCTCCGTCGCCCACCACCTTGTTGTCCGCCAGCGTGCAGCCGATCACCTCGAGGCGCGCGGCTTCCTTCACCTTGAGCCCGCCGCCTTCCACCGCCGCGTTCTGAATCACCGTGGAGTCTTCCAGCCGCAGCTCGCCGAGCCCATCGACGAGGATCGCGCCGCCCTGCCGCCCGGTGTTCGCCTCGAAGCGGCAGCGGGTGGCCTTCGCCTTCCCGTCGCGCACGTACAGCCCGCCGCCCCCGTAGAGAGGCGCCTTGTTGAAGCGCAGGGTGCAGTCGCTCAGCTCGAGCGAGCCTTCGAGCAGGCAGACCGCGCCGCCCGCTTCGGGGGCATTGCCACCGACGATGGTGAAGCCCGCCAACCGCACCAGCCCCTCGGTGGCGATGCGCACCACCGAGCCCGCGTGCCCGCCGTCGAGCACCACCTGGCCCATGGCCAGCAAGGTGACGGGTCTGGTGAGCTCGAGGTTGACCGTGTAGCGGCCCGCCGGGACCTTCACCGTCTCGTTGGGCTTCGCGTCGCGGACGGCCTGGGCGAGCTCCATCTTTAGTTACCGATGTCGACGCCCTGGTAGAGCTTGGTGAAGTCGGTGAGCTTCATCTTGAAGATGCCGTCGTCCTTGCCATCGCTGCCGGGCTCGCTGCTGCCCCAGGGGTTGCGCAGCTGGACGTACTTGGTGCCGCTCTCTTCGACCGCGCCCAGCACCGTGTAGACGTGCCACGCGTAAACGCCGGTGCCGCTGTAGTCCACCCCCGCGTCCTTGCCGAAGGTGGGAGAGGTCATCGCCTTGTGATTGGCGGCGCCGTTCTTGATGTTGGTGAAGAGCACGTTCTCATCGGTGTGCTCGCTCGACGAGTAGGTGGTGGTCTTTCCGGTGAGCGCGGCGATCACCTCGCCGGGGTAGCCGCCGTTGCCGATGGGCTCGTACCCGCCCTTCCACTGCGCGTAGGCCTTCTCCAGCAGGCCGACCCAGAGCTCCTTGCCCTCGCGCGACTTCCCGTAGCGGGCGCTGCCGAAGCTGGACTGAGGGAGATCCCTGTCGATGGTGACGTCGACCGGCTTCATCGTGCCGCTGGTGCTCTGCTCGTAGAAGCGCACGGTGACGGTGCCGTCCGCGTTCTCCTTCAGGGCGTTCTTGATGGTGTCGGGGTTCGACTGCGCCACGGCCGAGAACGCGCCGACCAGGTAGCAGTTGGCGATCGAGCCCTGCACCACGTCATCGAAGCTGATCCCGTCGACGAAGAGCGTGCCGTCCTGCACCGGCTTCCAGGTGAGGTCGGTGGCGTGCTTGGTGAGCACCGCGGGATCGTCGATCGACCGCGGCGTCGCAGGCGCGGGTGGCTGGGTGACCGTCGCCGTCCCGAGGTACGTCTGCAGATCTCGCTTGGCAGTGCTGCCGAACTTGTCCCCGTGCAGCGTGAGCAGCGACTGCAGCTCTGCCCTGGTCTCGGCCGTGAGCGGCTCAGACTTCGCCTGCCTTAACAGCGTCTCGACCTCTTTGATCGACACCGTGTTGTCGCGGAGGGCGCGGGCGATCGAGTCGCCGATCTTCGTAGGCATGTGGTGGGCTCCCGGAGAGGCTCGCGAAAATAGCAGCAGTTCTTGAAGGTTGAACGCTTGAACACATTGTCGCACCTCGCTCCCGGTGAGTTGCGTCCGACGGGAGAGCGGAGCGGTTACACTCGCGGGCCCCATGCGCCGTGTCGTGATGTTGAGTGTTTTCGGACTCTTGAGCGCTTGTCCGGGCCCGATCGTGAATCCCCCCGCGAGCAAATGTGCGGGCGTGCGCTGCCCGGGCACCCAGCTGTGCAACGAGCTCACGGGGCAGTGCGAAGGGAACGCCGTCGACGCGGGGCGAGACGCCGGCGTCGACGCCGGAACGATGGACGCCGGGCAACCCGACGCGGGCCTGGCCGATGCGGGCGTGGATGGTGGAGTCGATGCGGGCCTCGACGCCGGGCCGCCCGATGCGGGAGTTCCCGATGCCGGGTGGGATGCGGGCGAGGTGGACGCGGGCTGC
>VFKJ01000958.1 GCA_009885595.1 Myxococcales bacterium
GGATCGGCGAGCCGCGCTGAGCCTGTGACTTCAGGAACGGCTGAGCCCTGACCCCGAGCACCACTCCTTTGGGAACGACCCAGCTCACCGCGGCGCCGTCACCGGCGCCGAGAACTCGCCGTTGAGCGTGTCCTCCGCGCCGACGAAGGTGAGCTGGAAGTCCCCCTCGACCAGCAGCCCGGCGATCCGGCCCACGCGCGTCAGGTGCAGCACCCCGTGGCTCACCGCGGGGAACGGCTTCTCGGTGACCACGCGCCCCACGTCATCCGCGGTGCTGACGAAGTGCTCCACCTGCACCGCGCGCTCGATGGCGAGCTCCGCGCCCGCCTCGGCAGCCCCCTCGGGCAACGTCAGCCGCGCCGCCTCGGCCAGCACCACCCCCTCGCCCTTCACGTACCGAATCACCAGCTGGTCGACGATCCACTCGGCCCGCACCTCGTCGAACGCCAGCGACGCGTCGCCCGAGATGGTGCCGTTGAGCCGGTTGTGCTCGCCGCACCCCAGCGCCAACACCGCCACCGCTCCGAGCAGGGCGCACCTCATCGGTCGAACTCCCAGGCCTGCAGCTCGAGCGAGTGGGTGAGCGGATCGATGCTCCCGCCCCGCCCCGCGATCACCTTGCGGTGTGCCCGGAACATCCGCACGGGGAAGGACTTCTCGGTGGCCGCGCCCGCGGCCGTACCCAGCACCGCCCGCGCCAGCACCACCATCTGGAGCTCGTTGAACCCGGTGGGCCGCGACCGCCCCAGCCCGTCCCTGCTGGCCTTCGTCTGCGCGAGGCCGATGTTCCCCACGCCGAACCCGTAGCAGCGCGTGCCGCTCGTGGAGTTGGTGAGCGTCTCCGGCACCGGGCGATAGGCGATCAGCTCGCGCAGCGCCTGCCCTTCCACCGAGAACGGGTCCGTGTGCTCGAACACCTCGGTCGCCGAGGGCACCTGGTCCGTGTCGGGGTCGGCGGTGGCGTCTGCCGTGAGCGGGTCGGTGCCCATCACCAGCTCGATGTCGTCGGGCACGCCGTCGCGATCGCTGTCCCCCGAAGCGGGGTCGGTGCCGAGCTGGAGCTCTTCGAAGGTGCTCAGCTCGTCGCCGTCGTCGTCGGTGCCGCCGTCCGCCAGGTCGTACACGTTCGTCGCCAGCGGGTCGTACCCACCGTGCGCGCGCACCTCGAACAGGTCGGTCAGCCCGTCGCCATCGGTGTCCACCGCCGCAGGGTCGGTGCCGAGGTCCTGCTCGTGCGCGTCGATGAGGCCGTCGCCGTCGCTGTCGACGAAGACGTCGGTCACGCCGCGGTACGTCGTGGGGCGCAGGTGAGGGTTCCACGCGAAGGCCGTGCCCAGCTGGTACTCGAGCAGGTTCGCGCCGTGGTTGATGGTGGTGTCGAAGATCGCGTCGAGCCCGGCGGGGCTGGTCAGCTGCGTATACGTGCCTGTGCCCGCCCTCGCCATCGCGGGGAGCAGCCCGAGAAACTCGGGCGGCGCGATCACGTCCTGCGCGATGGACGACACGTCGACCCGCGCGGCGTACCGCGTGGCCAGGTTGTCCACCGCCGAGAGGATGTTGCGCCGCGTGATGGCCGGATCGTCGGTGGCCGACTGCGGCATGCCGTCGGTGACGAACTCGATGAGGTAGCGCGAGGTGAGCGACTCGTTCGGGTTCTTCGCGATGTCAGCCACCAGGTAGTCGGTGGCGGCGCCCAGCGCGAGGAGGAAGTTCGTGCCGTCGAGATACTTGAGCGGGTTGAGGGTCGACGGCTGCCTCATCCGCGCGTAGATGGCGGCGAGCTCGACCTGGTCATTCGTGAACAGCAACGGGTCGGTGCCGATCGGCGCGTAGTCGACGTTCTCCTTCACCACCCGCGACGAGCCCCAGCGAATGACCGCGAAAGAGATGTTCGGCTGCGCGGCGTAGCGCTGCGTGAGGTGCTCGAGGGAGTCGACCAGCAGGTCGTTCGGATCGTTGAACCGCATGCTGCTCGACGAGTCGACCAGGAAGAGGACCCGCAGGTTGCGCGCGGTGTCGTAGGGCTCTCCGGTGCAGAAGGTGCCGCTCAGCGCGATGCGGTCGTCGGGCTTCGGCGTGCTGCGCAGGTCGACGTCGGTGCAGGCGCAGCACGCGGTGAGCGCGACCAGGGCCCCCCTCCATCGTTGCCGCGGTCCGCTCACGAGCTGATCATCGCACCCAGTAGGCCGTGAGGTCATGCAAAGCCGGACTGGCGCTGGTGCCGGTGGACGCGAAGCGGGCCTCGGCCTCGAGGAAGCGCTGCGGGCCGCCCTGGCCGCAGCTGCCGCCCGCGCCGTCGATCGCCGCCCCGGAGGTCGTCAGCTCCGTGCTGAACGCCGCGGTGGAGAGCCCCGCCTTCGTGGTGGCACAGCGCACGCGCACCGAGAAGGTGGTGTTCGTCGGGGTGTCGACCGCCCACTTCACGCTGGTGAAGTGCGTGGCGTCGTCGGTGCTGTCCACCACCACGCGCCAGGTGGCGATGGCCTGCCGCGCGAGGGTCACCATGCGCAGCGAGAGCCCCAGCATGTCGCTGTACGAATACGGCCCGCGCCCCACCGCCGTGGTCTTCTTCGCGCTGTCCACGCCGTTGATCTTGGTGACCGAGTCGCCCGACTGGCTCACCGCCCAGAGGTGCCCGTACGCGTCGACCGCCACGCCGATGGGCCCCGCCGGCACGTCGACGGTCTTGAGCAGGTTGCCGGTCGCGCCTTCGATCTTCGTCACCGTGGAGGTGCTGCTCGACGCCGCCCACACGTTGCCGTCGAGGTCGATGGCCACGCCGCGCGTGGTGGTGCCGCCGAGCTTCTTCACGCCGAGCAGCGAGCCGTCGGCGCCGGAGAGCTTGATCACGTCGTTGCAGCTGAACCCGCCCACCCAGATGTCGCCGAGCTGATCGACCCCGATGCCGTAGAGCTGGATGCAGCCGCGCGCCACCCCGAAGACCGTGGGCGCGGTGTTGGTGAACGGGCCGTACAGGCCGACCACCGCGCCGGTGGCCGTGTCGACCTTGGTGACCCGGCCGTCCTGCCCTGCGTAGCCGCGGCACACCAGCCACAGCATCTGCTTCCGGTCGACCACCGCGCCGTAGGGGAAGTCGCAGCCCAGCTTGACCGAGGGCTGCGCGCACCCGGCGCGGTCGCCGCGGTAGCACTGGCCGGTGTCTCCATCGATCTCCCACACGGTGTCGTCGACCGAGTTGCCCACCCAGAGGTGGTTCCTCGCGTCGAGCGCCAGCGCGCGCGGGGCGTGGCCGACGTTGACCGACCGGACCACCGTCGAGTCCCTGAGCGACACCTTCATCACCTTCACGTCCACCTGGTCGATCGGCTGTCCGCCGTAGCTCTCCAGGTACGAGTTGGTGCCGCGGCAGCCCACCCAGCAGTCGAAGTTGAAGTCCACCGTGGTGCGCGACGGGTTGTAACAGGGCTCACCCGTGGTGGTGGCGAGCGGGGAAGTGCCCACCAGCGCCGCCGTCTTGGTGTCGATGACCGAGATGGAGTTCTCCGCCGAGTTGGGCACCCACATGTACGGGGTGGCGAACTGCGACTGGCCGACCGCGATGGTGAGGTCTCCCGCCACGTCGTCAGACGCGCCGTTGTAGGTGCCGAGGCGGAAGTCGTCCCTGCTGGTGAAGGTGCGCGCGAAGCGGTCGCCGCCGCCGTCCGCTGCGCCTGCGTCAACGGTGGTGTCCCCGACGCCAATCAGCGTGGCCATGCCAGGCTTGCAGGTGCAGCCGCTCACCGTGAGCGCGATCAGGAGGACCTGCATCAACGAGAGTCGGCACATGTTCACCTCGACGACGAGCGCGCGGGCCGCAGCCTACTCGGCCCCGACGGCGGGAAGCGTTGCCAGCTGCTGGTACGCGATGCCGAGCTCGGCGGCGTACGCGCGGTCGGCGCTCGCTGCGCCGGCGCTCACGGTGACCTGGGCGCCGTCCGACCACGGCTGGATCGCGTCGAGCCGGAGGAACGCCGAGAGGAAGTTCGGCTTCGTGCCCGCGCCGGTCCGCCAGCCCGCGGGCACGCCGCCCACCACGTAGCAGCCCTGGTCCTTGAACCAGTCGATGACGTCCATCGTCTCGGCCACCGTGCCGGGGCGATCCGTGAAGCCCACGCCGCGCAGCACCACCACCGGCCGACCGTCCTGGTGCGCGTACGCGGGAGACCCGGTCACGCGCTTCAGCTCGCTCCAGTCGCGCCTGATCAGCTCGGCCCAGTCGCCCGCGCGCGCGCCGGCCAGCTCGTACTCGACGTAGAAGACACGGCCCGTCTGTTCGGCCGCCCCACGCACGGACGCGGTGACGTCGTCGGCGCGCGAACGCGAGAACGGGTCAGCGGTCTGGGCGACCAGCCGCTGCAGCCCCACCCCGTCGAAGCCGCTGTGCACCAGCGCGGCGAACTGCGCTTCCACCTCGACGCGGGTGAGGGCGACCAAGGAGGTCACCGTCACCTTGTCGAGGAAGCTGTTGGCGCGGCGCGGCGCGGCGACCGACGGCTCCTCCACCAGCTCCGGGGCGGCGCAGGCGGCGAGGAAGAGCAAGGCGATGGTCGAGGTCGTGCACCGCATGGACGGCTCACCTTTCACGGAGAGTGCCACCCCGCGATCGTGGTGATTCTGGGCGGTTTGGAGCGTCCGCGGAGGCGATCGCCCACAAACGGTTGCAGTCACCTCGGAGCAGCCATGCTCCAGTCACCCGCTTCGGATGTTCATGCGCGCAGTCTGACCGCCCGGCACCGGTCACCCCGAGCGAAGTCGAGGGGCCACTACCGGGCGGCCGTCCCTCGACTCCGCTCGGGATGAACGGTGACCAACCGATCACAGTGTGTCGAAGTACTCAGTGCGGGGTCGGCGCCTGGCCCGCCGCTGTTGGAGCGGCGGTGGGGGGCGGAGGCGGCTCTTCGGCCACGA
>VFKJ01000109.1 GCA_009885595.1 Myxococcales bacterium
CAGTGGATCGGCTGTCGTGGCAGAGGCAGTCGTGCCGCGCTGGCTCCTTTGCGCGTCGTTTTCGTCACGAAGTGTCTGCAGCTTCGAGCTCGTGACGCCGGGTCCGGGGTGCCCTTCCAGCTCCGTCACCACCGCTTACAGCCCTGTAACCCGGGGCCACGCGCCGGAAAGAGCGACCCGACCAGGTCCCCTGAGCATCCTCGCAAGGAGCCGAGAGCCTGCCTGATGCGAGCACCGAGGAGATCCCTCACGACCACGCCCTTCGGAGCCCTCTCACCCGCAGCACGAGCCGCCCCCTGCTGCCGTTGCATGGCAGAGTGCCGCCACCGATGTTGAAAGTGATTCCCCTCGGGGGCCTGGGCGAAGTGGGAATGAACACCATGGTCCTCGAGCACGCCGGCGAGCGCATGCTCATCGACTGTGGCCTGATGTTCCCGCGCGGAGATCAGCTCGGCGTCGACGTGGTGTTGCCTGACTTCACCTGGGTGAAACAAGCCGGCGAGTCGCTCAAGGGCATCGTGCTCACGCACGCGCACGAAGATCACTTAGGCGCGCTGCAGTGGCTGCTGCGCGAGGTGAACGTGCCCGTCTACGGCACGCCCTTCACGCTGGCGATGGCGCGGCACCGGCTCACCGAGGCCGGCATCACCGCCGACCTGCGCGAGATGGCGCCGCGCTCGCAGTTCAAGGTGGGCGAGTACTTCACCGTCGAGCCGCTGCGAGTCGCGCACTCGGTGCCCGACGCCGTGGGGCTGATGGTGAAGACACCCGTCGCCACCGCCGTGCACACCGGCGACTTCAAGCTCGACGGCATGCCCATCGACGGCCAGCTCACCGACCTCGAGCGGCTGGGCGAGCTGGGGGAAGAGGGCGTCTCCGTGCTCCTCTCGGACTCGACCAACGCCGAGGTCCCCGGGTGGACCGGCAGCGAGCGGGTGGTGAGGGACACCTTCGAGCGCATTCTCGGCGAGACGAAGGGCCGCATCGTGATCGCGATGTTCGGCTCGCACCTGCACCGCGTCCGCCACGCCATCGAGCTGGCCCGCCAGTTCTCTCGAAGAGTGTTGCTGCTCGGCCGCAGCCTTCAGCGCAACGTCGAGCTGGCGCAGTCGGTCGGCCTGCTCGAGCAATACAAAGACGTGCTGGTGCCCGTCGAAGCGGCGCCGATGATCCCCGGGTCGCAGCTGCTCATCCTCTGCACCGGCGCGCAGGCCGAGCCCCGCTCCGCGCTGACCCAGCTCCTCAACCCCGATCCCGGGCCGCTGCGCCTCGAGCCCTCTGACACCGTGATCTTGAGCGCGCGCACCATTCCCGGGAACGAGAACGAGGTGAGCGGCCTCATCAACCGGCTGCTCGCCCGCGGCGTGAAGGTGATCACCTCGCGCACCGAGCCTGGCATTCACGTCTCCGGGCATGCCGCCCGCGATGAACAGCGCCGCGTGCTCGAGGTGGTGAAGCCGCGCCACTTCGTGCCCATTCACGGAGAGCTCCGCCACCTCCACAGCCACCTCACGCTCGCGAAGGAGGTGGGCCTCACCGACGACCAGCTCTTCCTCGCCACCGACGGCGACGTGCTCGGCTTCGACGCCGACGGAGCCCGCACCCTGGGGCGCGTGCAA
>VFKJ01000666.1 GCA_009885595.1 Myxococcales bacterium
ATCCCGCGGGGACCGGGTTGACCGTGGGGTAGTACGCAAAGTTGCTCCAGGGCGCCCCGGCGGCACCGCTGGCGGGGCACAGGGGGCTCGAGTTGGGCGCGCGGGAGAGGTCGTAACAAAGCGGCGCGGTGTTGGAGAGGGGCACCGAGGCCGCGGCGCCGGTGGGACGGAAGCGGAAGACGCCGGGGTTCACCGGGTCGGCCACCAGGTTGCGCTTGAGCGCCGCCGCGGCCGAGCGCGAGATGGAGAACAGCTCATCGCCGGTGCGCTGGGCCCGGGCTGCGCCGTTGGCCCCCTTCATGGTGGCGGCGATGGCCGTGAGCATGATGATCGCCACCCCCAGCACGATGCCCAACTCGAGGAGCGAGTAGCCGTGTCGTCGGCCCATGGCTCACCTCATGACGACGGAGAGCATGGTGCCGTTGCAGGCGACGCTCACGGAGAGGGCCTGCAGGGCGGTGACGAAGTAAGGCGGGTTGCCCACGCACTCCTCGGCCGGAACTTCCATGTCGATCTTGATGCAGGAGTACCCGGTGCAGTTGGTCCCGGCGGTGTGGGGGGCGACGACGATGTTGGTGCTCCCCCACGGCGTGGTCACGTTGGTGGGAAGGAAGTTCTCGGCCAGCAGGCCGGTGAGGGTGGTGTTCTGAGGAATGCCTTGCGCGGTCGAGATCCCGTAGGCCACTCCCTTCAGGTGCCGCATCGAGTACTGCTGGGACGCCTTGCGAATGGTGAGCACCAGGTCGACGGCGGTGCGCTCGCGGGCGGCGCGGAAGTACCCGGCGCTCCCGATGACGATGGCGGCGAGGATGGCGATCACGCTCAGGACGATGCCCAGCTCAATCAGGGAGAAGCCTCGCTGTCCCCTTCTCCATCGAACCGGCATGCGCGCATCGTAGCCCGACGGCGGCGGCAGAAGCCAAGCCTCGCGCGCTGCGCGTCTTCGAGGTCGACCCGTAGTAGATCGCGAAGCCAGCGTGACGAGAACCCCCCTGCTGGTGTTGTCGCTGGCCTCTTCGTTGGCATTTGCCCAGGTGGGCACGGCGACGCCTGATCTGCGTGATCTGCAGAGCTCGCGGAACATGGCGATGGGAGGCGCCTACGAGGCGCTGGGCTACGGGGCCGAGGCGATCGGCGGCAACCCGGCGGCGATGTCGCTCTTCAAGAGATACCGGATCGAGGCGAGCGGTTCCTGGGACGTTCCCCAAGGATACGGCTTCGGCACCTTGGGAATCGTTGATGCGACTCACGACGTCTCGGCGGGGCTCTCGTACCACTTCGCCACCTTCGGGGGCGCGGAGCGCCGCTGGGCCCACATCACCACCCTGGCCGTGGGGTACGCCTTCGGTGAGCTGATCCACATCGGGTTGACCACCCGGCACCACGCGATCGTGGGCGCCTCGAACGCGAACTCCGTCACCCTCAACGCGGGGGTGCTCGCCAAGCCCACCCAGTGGCTCACCCTGGGCTTGTCCGGGCACAACTTGATCGCGGTCTACAACCGGGACATCACCCGCTACTTCGTGGCCTCGGTGGCGCTGAGGATCCTGGAGCAGCTCACGCCGGCCTTCGATCTGCGGGTGGACTTCAATGAGCCCAACCCGCGGCTGGCGTACCACGCGGGCGTGGAGTGGCTGATCGCCCAGACGGTGCCGGTGCGCCTCGGGTATCAGTTCGATGGCATCGCCAATCACCAGTACATCTCGGCCGGAGTCGGCTGGTACACCGAAGGCAGCGGGGTCGACTTCGCCTATCGCCACGAGCTGGGCGGCCAGCAAGGGCAGCTGCTCTCGCTCACCTTGAAGCTGCAGCTGCTGTAGCTCGCGTTCACCGAAGGGCGACCACTGCCCGAGCCTTCTCCAGCAACCGCCGCAGCGGCGCCTCATCGGCCCGCGCGATCGCCTCATCCCAGCTCAGCCACTGCGCGCCGTGCGACTCATTGGGATCGTGCGCGAGCGCCTCGGGATTGCGGGCCACCACGAGGTAGCGCACGTCGAGGTGCCGATGCTCCGGCTCGGTCTTGCGCGCCGGAATCACGTGCACGTCGACGTCGATCGGCCGCGGCGCTGAGGGATGCAGCTCCACCTCGCACCCGGTCTCCTCCCGCGCCTCGCGCAGCGCCGTCGCCTCCATCTGTCCCGCGTCCACGACATCCGCGTGCCCGCCCGGCTGCAGCCACCGCTTCAACTTCGCGTGCAGCACCAGGCACACCTTCGCGCCATCCGGGCTCACCACCACCGCGCTGCCGGTGAAGTGCGCGGGCCACTGCTCCCGCGAGAACGGGGCAGAAAGCGAACCAGCGAACCCACGCATGTCGCGCAGGTCTGCCGTCTCCTTCTCATCAGCAGGTTGATGTGCGGCGAGCAGCTCGACGAGCGTCATGCACCGCCGCCTACCATCACTTCTGAACGAGCTCGATCTCGAGGTGGATCTCCACCTCGTCACCGTCCACGCGCCGGGCGCGCGGGCGCGTGGTTCCCTTTGCACTCCCCGGGGCACTCGGGTGTGGTGCAGGCATGCTTCGTCGATTGCTCGTGGCTTCGTGTGTGCTGGTGCTGGCCGGGTGCCCCACCTCGTCGGGCTCCCAGGGGCCGCAGGGCGAGCCAGGGCCCACCGGGTCGATGGGCCCGAAGGGCGAGCCGGGAGCCCCCGGCACGGCGGGAGCCACCGGCCCGGCCGGCGCGCTCGGTCCGCAGGGTCCTGCGGGGCCGGCTGGTCCGCAGGGGGCGCAGGGATCGCAGGGTCTCCAGGGGCCCGCGGGGCAGGTCACCGTCGTCGACGGCGGCGTGGTGACGGGGCCCGCCGGGGCCTCAGTCGTCGTCACGCCCATCGCAGCCGGAGGCGCGCCCTGCC
>VFKJ01001146.1 GCA_009885595.1 Myxococcales bacterium
AGCAGGGCGCGATCAACCACAAGCAGCTCTACGAGGCGCTCGGGCTGCAGCAGCGCATGTCCCCGGACAGCGGCGAAGCAGAGCCACCCCCAGAGCCGGCCCTGCCCGAAAACGGTCTGCGGCTGATGGTGATCGACGACAGCGAGCTGGCCTGCGCCCTGGTGCAGGAAGGCCTCTCCGCCCAGGGCTACGAGGTCATCTGCTTCAACGATCCCTTCCTCGCGCTCGAGCAACTCGACGTGCTCAAGCCCAACCTGGTGCTCACCGATCTCGGCATGCCCGGCCTCGACGGCGGCGAGGTGTGCCGCAGGCTCAAGCACGGCCCCAGCCACTCGGTGCCGGTGATCATCCTCACCGCGAACGACGCCGACACCCAGCGGGTGAAGGGCCTGCGCGATGGTGCTGACGACTACGTGAGCAAGGGCGCCTCGATGCAGGAACTCGCCGCCCGGGTGGAGACCGTGCTGCGCCGCACCCGCGAGACCGAGCGGATGCGCCGGCTCTTCGCCCGCTACACCTCCGACGCGGTGGTGGAAGAGATCCTCCGCAACGGCGACGTGGTGCTCACCGGCGAGAGGCGGGTGGTGACGGTGCTCTTCGCGGACATTCGCAACTTCACCGGCTTCGCCGAGTCGCGCCCTCCCGAAGAGGTGATGCGGCTGCTCAACGACGTGCTGGGGCGGCTGGCCGACGCGGTGCTGGAGTGGGGCGGCACCCTCGACAAGTTCCTGGGCGACGGGCTGATGGCGGTGTGGGGGGCGCCGGTGACGCACGACGACGACGCCTCTGCCGCGGTGAGCGCCGCCCTGCGCATGCACGCAGAGCTGCGCGCGCTCAACGTCCAGCAGCCCGACGGGCCGCAGTTCGAGCTGGGCATCGGCCTCAACACCGGCCCCGTGCTGGCGGGGAGCGTCGGCAACACCCGGCGCACCGAGTACACCTGCATCGGTGACACCGTGAACGTCGCCAGCCGCCTCTGCGCGCTCGCCAAGCCCGGCGAGATCCTGGTCGGCGAAGGCACCGCGGAGGCGCTGGCGCACGTGGCGCCGCTCGAGCCGCTCAGCCCGGTCCGGGTGAAAGGCAAGCAGCAGCCGGTCCCGCTGTTTCGCGTGACCCCCCAGCTCGATGAGGCGCTCTCCGCCCAGCGCCGCTTCTAAACAGGCCCCAGTGAGCCCCCCACCGTTCACCCCGAGCGAAGTCGAGGGGCGCCGTCTCGACTTCGCTCGACGTGACCGGTTGCCGATGATCCACTCTCCCAACGAAGCTGCTTAGAATCCCCCCAAGGAACCGATGACCTACTCAATCGACGCGCTGAAGAAGAACAGGGTGTCCGCGCTGCTGTTCGGTGGCACCGAGGCCGACCGCCGCGCCGTCGCGGTGGCCGCCACGCAGGAGCTCGCGGGCGCGGGCCTCATCGAAGCCAAGGACGCCGGCGCCCTCGATCGGGCCCTGAGCAACTCGTGCGCGGTGGTGTACGTGCCCGACGTCACGGTGATCCCCGCGGCCGCCCAGCGCGCCGTCGTGCGCCTGCTAAGGGAGCGCGAGGAGCGCCCCAAGCTGGTGTTCGGGCTGCCCACCTCGCCCGAGACCGCTGCGCAAAAGGGCGGGTTGACCGAGGACCTGCGCTTCTGGCTGGCGCACTCCACCGTCGACGTGAAGGCGCGCGTCAGCCGCCGCTGACGAGGTGCAGCCACCTCACAGCGATCAGGAAGAGGGTTGAAGTCATGGGGCCGCGCTGGCAAACAAGGCGCATGGCCACCGATTCATTGGACGACCGCCGCAAGGCCCTCGAAGAGCAGTTCTTTCAGAAGCACGAGAAGGAGCTCGTGCAGAAGATGAAGGACGCTGCCGCGAAGAAGTCTTCCAAGGAAGAACTTCAGAAGCTCACCGGCATCTCCGACGAGCAGGTGCTCGAGGCGCTCTCCGACCTGAAGCTCGGTGGCGCCGCCACCCTGGTGATGTCGCTCTATCCGGTGATCGAGATCGCCTGGGCCGACGGCAAGATCGACCCCAAGGAGCGCTCCGCCATCGACGAGGCCTGCAAGGGCATCGGCCTCGAAGAGGGCAGCCCCGCGTGGGAGTACCTGACGAAGTGGCTCGACGAGAAGCCCGAGCCCAGCTGGCACGAGCTGTGGTCCGGTTACGTGAAGGCGCTGTCCGCGACCATGAAGCCCGACGACAAGGCGCTGCTCAAGGCCACCGTGCTGGGCCGCGCCCGCGCCGTCGCAGAAGCCTCTGGCGGTTTCCTCGGGGTCGCCTTCCGGGTGTCCGACGCGGAGAATCGCGTGCTCACCAAGCTGGAGCAGACCTTCGACTGAGAAGGTTTGGTCCTACCTTGTCGCACCTGAGGCGCCCCGGTGACGGGCGCCTTTTTCATGCCCGCTGATCCAGTGGTTGCCGTGGCATGCTTCGTCCACGCAACCGGGGCAGCCGCCCGGGCGAAACTCCACTCTGGCCGTCTCTCGCAGCTCTTCCCGCCGCCGCCCTGAGGGTTTTCCCATGACCGTTCGCAACGACACTTCTGCCTCCGCCGCTGCCGCCGAAGCTGCTGCCCGCGCCAAAGCCGCCGCCGCAGCCCGCGCCCGGGAAGCCGCCCGCAAGGCCGCCGAAGAGAAGGCGAAGGCCGCCGCCCTGGCTGCCGCGAAGAAGAAGGCCGCCGCC
>VFKJ01000908.1 GCA_009885595.1 Myxococcales bacterium
CCGAAGGGGCCCTGCCGAACAGCGCCTCGCGTACGGCGTCTTTCCCCTCGCCCAGCGAACACACCAGCCCCAGCTCGTTGAGAAAGGCGCTCACGGGGCGGCCTCCACCGACTCGATCTCCAGCAGGTAGCCCAAGCGCACCTGGTTGAGCCGCACGAACTTCCACGCGGGGGCGGTGCCCTCGTAGGTGACCTGGGCGAAGAGCGCGCCGTGCTGCAGCAAGGACCGCTTGCCGCCCTCTTCCTCGAGCGAAAACCCCGCCGGCAGCCCGGCGCGGATCGCCGCGGCGGGCCACCACGCCAGCTGCACGTCACTCAAGATGCGCGAGGCGGTGACCGCGGGGGGCACCTGCGCGGACACGCGCTGCTCCAGCGACTTCCCGTCGAAGCTCAAGGAGGCGATCGTCTGGCCCATCGCCACGGCGGCGATCCGCACCGCGCTGGCGTCGACCTCGAGCTGCGCGTCGAAGCTCTTGCGCTCTTCCCCGCGCACCACGGTGATCCGCTGCGAGAGCTGCAGCTCGCGGCCCAGCGAGGCGGGAGAGAGCCGCAGCCCGAACTCCGGCGCTGGCCGGGGCCTGGGCGCGGTCACACACCCGGCTGCGAGGAGAAGGAGAATCAGGCCTGCGCGCACACCTGCTCCAGCACGCTCAGGCGCCGCTTGGGTTCAGCCACGTACGGGTTCTTCAGGTCCCACGCGTAGCCCGCGAGGATCGCGCAGATCATCCGGCGGATGTCCGGGGAAGGCGCGGGGTGGAAGATGATCTTCTGGAAGCCGCCGGCGTACCAGGACTCCACGAAGGCGCGGAAGGCGTCGACGCCCCGCTTCAGCGGCACCGCGAAGTCCGCGTTCCAGTCGACCGTCTCGAAGGTCAGCTCGCGGTGCGCGCACTTCGCCGCCAGGCTGGCGGAGGTCAGCGCGATGGTCACGCCCGAGGAGAACACCGGGTCGAGGAACTCACCCGCGTTGCCCAGCAGCGCGTAGCCCTTCGCGTTGAGGTGCTTCACGTTGCTGGAGTAGCCGCGCAGGGTGCGCGCCGGGGTGTCCCACACGGCGTTGGCGAGGAGGTCCTTCAGGGTCGGGTCTTCGTTCACCAGCGTCTTCAGCTTGGTCATCTCGTCGCCCTGGTAGCGATCGAGGAAGGCGGCCTCGGCCACCACGCCCAGCGAGCAGCGCCCGTCGGAGAACGGAATGAGCCAGTACCAGACGTCCTGGTGCTCGGGGTGCACCGCCACGCGGATCTTGTTTCGATCGAAGCCGCCCTTGGGGTTGATGCGATCTTCGACGTGGGTGAAGTACGCCTGCCTCACCGGGAAGGCGGAGGGCCGCTCGAGATCGAGCAGCCGGGGCAGCAGGCGCGCGAAGCCGCTGGCGTCGAGGATGAGCTTGCAGTGCACCTCGTACGACTCGCCGGTGTCCGACTTCACGGTGAGCTTCGGGGGGCCGGAGACGTCGACCGCGATCACCTCGTGGCGGTAGCGCACCTCGGCGCCCATGCGCTGGGCGGCGTCGGCGAGCACCTTGTCGAAGCGGCCCCGCTGCACCTGGTAGGTGGTGCCCCAGCCCTCGCTGAACTTGTCGCGGAAGTCGAACTCGGTGGTCTTGCCGCGCCACGAGAACGAGGCGCCGTTCTTGAACTGGAAGCCGGCCTCCACCACGTCCCTCAGCATGCCGGCCTCTTCGAGGTACACCATCGTCTGCGGCAAGAGGCTCTCGCCGATGGAGAAGCGCGGGAAGGTCTCCTTCTCGAGCACCAGCACCTGGTGGCCCTGCTTGCGCAGCAGGGCGGCGGCGACGGCCCCCGAAGGACCTGCACCGGTGATGACGACTTCGAAGTTCTCGACCCGCATGGCAACCCCTTGAAGGTGACGGCAGCGCTCCCCTCTACACAACGCGGGCCCCCGGTCCAAGACAGGGCTAATTTCCCGCGCATGCTGAACTCGGTCGTTCTTGCAGTGATCCTGACGCAGGCGGCGCCCCAGCAACTGCGCTGGGACCCCCGGGTTGACCTCCCCGTCTCCGGCGCGCTGGCGGCGGGCTGGCTGCTCTCGGAGTTCGCCTTCAAGCAGCAGCTCGCCCCGGCCGCCTGCCGCTGGTGCGAGACGAACACCTTCGACAACTCGGTGCGCAGCGCCTTCAACCCCGGCTTCACGCCCAGCGCCTCGGGCCTGCGCCCGGCCGCCACCGCCAGCGACGTGCTGGGCTTCGGCGCCGCCCCCCTGGTCGCCCTGGGGCTCCCGGCGCTGCTGGCCTGGAGAGACGGCACCTTCGTGCAGACCTTCCCGGTCGACGCCGTGTTGATCCTCGAGGCGATGCTGGTGGCCCAGGGGCTCAACCAGGTCGTGAAGTTCTCGGTGGGCCGCGGGCGGCCCTACACGGTGGGCGCCTGGCCCGAGCTGCTGGCGGAGAGCCACTCGCAGGCCGACAACAACCTCTCGTTCTACAGCGGGCACACCACCTTCGCGTTCTCGCTGGTGTCGGCCGCGGCCACCATCGCCGAGCTGCGCGGCTACCGCCTGGCGTGGCTGGTGTGGGTGGTGGGGCTGCCCGTGGCGACGGCCACCGCGGTGCTGCGGGTGGCGGCGGACAAGCACTGGGCCAGCGACGTGGCGCTGGGCGCGGCCCTGGGCGTGGCGAGCGGCATGCTGCTGCCCCGGCTGTTGCACGGGCGGGTGGGCCCGGTGACGGCCCGCCTGTCCCCCATGGCCAACGGGGTCGCGGTGGCCGGGCAGTTCTGAGGCGAACGGAGGTGGACGGACCGCCCGCCCCCGTGGCAAGTGAGCCCGAATGGTCCTGCGCCGCCTCCCCGTCTTCTTTTCGGTGTTCATCGCGCAGGTGGTCCTCGATCAGTGGACCAAGCAGCTCGCCATCGCCCACCTGAAGGACACCCCGACCCGCTCGTGGCTGGGTGACGTCTTCCGGCTGCAGTACGCGACCAACGAAGGGGCGTTCCTCTCGCTGGGCGCGAGCCTGCCTCCGCAAGCGCGCTACTGGATGCTCACCATCGGGGTGGGGGTTCTGCTGCTCTCGCTGACCGTGTACGCCCTGTTCAGCGAGGTGTTCTGGAAGACGAAGCTCGATGGGCTGCAGGTGGCGGCGTACTCGCTCATCGCCTCGGGCGGCTTCTCGAACTGGGTCGATCGCGCGCGCTTCGAGGGCAGCGTGGTCGACTTCATGAACATGGGCCTCGGGTCGCTGCGCACCGGCGTGTTCAACGTGGCCGACCTGGCGATCCTCGCGGGCATCGGGGTGTTGTTCTTCCACGGGTGGCGCGAGGAGAAGCGCATGAAGGCGCTCAAGGCCGCGCAGGATCCGGCGCTGCAAAAGTAAAAGTGACAGCGCCGCCCGAGTGAAGAAGCCGCTGTGTTGGCGGACCCATGCAGGTCCAGCCGGGAATCGAACCCGAAGCAGCTCTTACGAGCCGCGTTTCCAGAGTGCGTGTAGGGCCTCTGCTGCCGGGCGGCGCTGTCGACGATCTCCGACGAGGGCTCAGCCGCGTTCCTGACTCAGGTCCAATCCTCGCAGCGCAGACCTGCGACCCGGCCGAATTCCCTGGTGTTGTTGGTCACCAGGATCGCGCCGAGCGCGATGGAGTGCGCGGCGATGATGGTGTCGAGCGGACCAATCGGGCGCCCGGCGCGTTCGAGGGCCCAGCGGAGCCGGCCATAGACCGGGGCGATGTCGGCCGGCAGCTCGAGCACGCGAACCGCCGAGAGAAACCCCTCCACCACGGGGCGCAGCTTCGCGGGCGCCGGGTGCTTCTCCAGACCGAAGCGCAGCTCCATCTCCGTGATGACGCTCACGCCCACCCGCGCACGCGGCTTCGACGCCAACACCTCGATGGCTCGCGGGCTTCGTCCCTTGACGAGGAGCGAGACCACGTTGGTGTCGAGGAGGTACTGGTCTCTCACTTGAGCGGGTTCTTGCGTTCGTGGGGCTGGTGTCGATCGCCGACCTCGAAGTCGTCATCGAGCTGGCCGAAGAGTTCCCAGAACGACAGTGGCCACCCCAGCGCGTCAGTGGGCTCGGAGCTCGGCTCGAGGACCAGCTTGTCGCCCTCCCGGTGAATGGAGACCTCGCGACAGGAGAACCGGTACTGCTGGGGCAGCCGGATGGCCTGGCTTCTTCCCGACCAGAACACCTTGGCGACGTCTGTCTGGGTCCTCCTCGGCTTGCTGGGCATGCGGGCTCCGGTATGTCTCACCGAGATATATCACGCTCTCTCAACGAACGTGCGCCTCGAGGGAGGCCCACCACGATTCTGATCGCCATCAGGGGAGCCACTGGTCACCTCGGCCTGTCACCTCGAGCAGCGGCCCCAGCGCCTCGTCGATAGCTGAACGCCCAGTTCTCCCAACGGCGCGGGTGGCTGTGGCACGCTGCGCGCTTCCCTCGTGATCGCCCTCACCTGCCCGTTCTGCGGCACACCCCTCGAGCTCGACGCCGTGGTCGGGGCCCAGCAGCAACGCTGCGCGTCCTGCAGCGCCCCTTCTGGGTCGAGCTCGGCACGCCCTCGGTCTCCACCTCCCGCCCCCGGGCGGCTGGCGACAGCGCCTCCACCATCTCGGACCTCGGCGCGGGCGTGGGGATCCTCAACAAGGAGACGGTGGTGGGCCTCCAGCCCGTGGGGGTCCCCCTGCGCATCGACTCGGCTCTTTGCAACGAGAGCAGCGTAGGCGGCCTCTTCTGGCGCTCGCCAAACGGCCCCACTGACCACCTGTCGCGCCATGATTGCGCGCGTTGCGCTCTCTGCGAGCGTGCGCTGCGCGGCCAGTCAGAGCGCGAGGAACCGCCAGATCGCGATGGTGGCCGACAGCGTGGCAGCGTTCAGCTCACGAGCAGCCCGGCCTGGAGCGCGCCGAAGAGGAGA
>VFKJ01000776.1 GCA_009885595.1 Myxococcales bacterium
CCTGCGGCCGATTCAGCAGGTGCTCGAGGCCGCGCCCATCGCCGGGGTGGCGCGCGCCCCAGATGGATTTCACCCACCGCGCGGGCATCATCAGCCAATGACCCGGCTGGTGACAGACCCCGCGTACCTGCAGCACCTCGCCGGGCCCATGCACCCCGAGTCGCCTGGGCGCCTGCGCGCGATTCACCAGGTCCTCGAGGCCGCGCCCATCGCCGGGGTGGAGCGCGCCTCGCCCCGTCACGCCACCCGGGAAGAACTGCTGCGCGTCCACGAGGCCGCCCACGTGGATCGCGTGCTCGCGCTCGCAGGGAAGGACGCCCAGCTCGATCCGGACACCGCGATGAGCCCGGGCAGCACCGAGGCCGCGCTGCTCGCCGCCGGCGGAGCCAGCCAGCTGGTGCTCGACGTGCTCAAGGGAGAGGTCGACAACGGCTTCGCGCTGGTGCGCCCGCCCGGTCATCACGCGGTGGCCGGAAACGCGATGGGATTTTGCCTGTTCAACAACGTGGCGGTGGCGGCAGAAGCGGCGCGGGCCGCCGGAGCCCAACGCGTGCTCGTGCTCGACTGGGACGTGCATCACGGCAACGGCACCCAGGCGTCGTTCTATTCACGAAGCGACGTGTTGTTCTGCTCGAGCCACCAGTTTCCGTTCTACCCGGGCAGCGGGGCGCCCACGGAGATCGGCGCGGGCGAAGGCAAGGGCTTCACCGTCAACGTCGCGCTCGAAGGGGGCATGGGCGACGCGGATTACGGAGCGGTGTTTCACGAGGTGTTCCTGCCTCGCGCGCTGCAGTTCCGGCCTGACGTGGTGCTGGTGTCAGCGGGGTTCGACCCGCACCGCGCGGATCCACTCGGAGGGATGGATGTCACCGAGCGGGGCTTCGCGGCCATGTGCAGCGCGGCGAAGGCGCTCGCGACCGAGGTGTGCGGGGGGAAGATCGTGCTGCTGCTCGAGGGCGGCTACGACCTCGATGGCCTGGCGCAGTCGGTTCACGCGTGCGTCGAGGTGCTCGCGGGGGCGCGGAAGGAAGAGTTTCCGGGTGGGGCAGGCCGCGCGGCGATGAAGGCGATCGAAGCGACCCTCGCTGCTCACAAGTGAAGGGGCATCCCTGCCAAGCCCTCTCCCCGACCCTCTCCCCCGCGGGGGAGAGGGAGACAGACGGATTCGTCGCGCGCTTCGGGTTATCCATCCGTCATGAGCAGCTACGTCCACGGAGGGACCACCGCGCGTGAGGTCGCCCGCCTCGAGAAGCAAGCCGACTTCACCGCTTCCTTCACCTTCAGCACCCTCGAGCTGCAGCCCGGCCTGCGCGTGCTCGATCTCGCCACCGGCGTGGGCGCGATGGGCGTGCGGCTGCTGCGCGCCTGCCCCGGACTTCACCTCGTGGGCGTCGACCTCGCCGCCGCGCAGCTCGCCGCCGCGCGGCACAATCACCCCGAGCTCCCGGTGCTGCGCGCCGACGCCACCCGCCTCCCCTTCCCCGACGCCACCTTCGATCGGGTGCACTGCAGCTGGCTGCTCGAGCACGTGCCCACCCCGACCAAGGTGCTCACCGAGGTCCACCGCGTGCTGCGCCCCAAAGGCCTGTGCCAGTTCGTCGAGGTCGACAACGAAACCTTCGGCACCACCCCCGCCTGCCCCTCGGTGACCGAGGTGATGCGCCGCTTGAACCACGCGCAGCAGCAGGGCGGCGGAGACCCCTTCGTGGGCGAAAAGCTCGAAGCGCACTTCGCCGCCGCCGGCTTCGAGCGCGTGCAGGTCGATCGCCGCCAGATGACCGGCAACCGCCGCGATCCCCGCTTCTTCCAGGCCTTCATCGACGAGTTCGCGGAGATCTTCGAGGGGCTCGACGAGTCGCTCGGCACAGAGGCGCTCCCCTTGATCGCCAGCGCCATCAGCGAGCTGCGCGGCCTCTGGGACGCGCCCGCAGGCGAGCTGCGCTACACCCCGTCGATCGCCAGAGCGTGGCGCTGAGCGGGAGGCTAGAACACGCCCCATGCGTCAAATCGCGCTGGGACTCCTGCTGCTGGTGGCGACCGGCTGCGGGCCGACGGTGATGAAGATCACCATGAACGCCGACAACAACTCGGGGCAGAAGGGGTTCGCGGAGATCACCGACCGGGGCGCCAAAGGCATCAGCGTCACCGTCGAGACGAACACGCCCGAATACACCGAGGTGCCCCAGAACGCGCACATTCACACCGGCAACTGCGGCGAGGTGGGGGAGATCGTCAGCGGGCTCACGCCCCTCGAGGCGTTGAAGGAGAAGCCGGGCCGCTATGGCAGCACCACCGAGCTCGCCACGCTCCTCGCCACCTTCAAGACCGGCGAGTGGCTCATCAACGTGCACGACCCGCGCGACAAGCTCATCTACGTCTCCTGCGGAGAGATTCCCCGACCATGAGCGCCGCGGTCCCCTGGAAGACGGCGCTGGTGACGGGTGCCTCGAGTGGGCTGGGCCGTGGGCTGGCGACCTGGCTGGCGAAGCGCGGCGTGAAGGTCTACGCGGCAGGCCGGCGGCTGGAGCTGCTCGAGAGCCTGGCGGCGGAAGCAGGCGTGGTGCCTCTCCAGCTCGACGTCAGCGATGGCGACAAGACCTTCGCCGCGGTCTCCAAGTTGGACGCCGACTGTGGCGGCCTCGATCTGGTGATCGCCAACGCCGGCGTGGGCGAGGAGACGAGGCCCAGGAAGCTCCGCTGGGGCTCCATCAAGCAGATGATCGACGTGAACGTCACCGGCGCGACCGCCACCCTCTGCGGCGCGATCCCCGGGATGATGGAGCGAAAGCGCGGGCACCTGGTGGGCATCAGCTCGCTGGCGGGCCTGCTGCCGCTGCCGGCGAACTCCGCGTACTGCGCCACCAAGTCGTTCGTGGCGATGTTCCTCAACAGCCTGCGCCTCGACGTGGAGCCGCACGGCCTGGTGGTCACCAGCATTCACCCCGGCTTCGTGAAGAGCGAGCTGACCGCGAAGAACAAGCCGGGCTCGATGCCCTTCCTGCTCGAGACCGAAGACGCGGTGGAGCGCATGGGCCAGGCCCTGCTGCGGCGCGAGGCCGTCTTCTCGTTTCCCTGGCAGCTCAGCGGCGCCATCGGCTTCGCCAACGCGATGCCCCGGCCGCTGCTGGCGGCGGTGCTCAAGAAAGTTCGCTAGAGTCAGCTCAGCCGCGCGATCCGCCCGCGGGTGGTGCGATTGAACCGAAGCACCAGCGCGATCGCGACCACCGTCAGCCCCGCCGACAGCCCCCACCACAGGCCCACCACCCCGAACGGGCCGCGCACGCCCAGCAGGTACGCCACCGGCAGGCCGATGAACCAGTGCCCCACGACGTTCGCCCAGAAGGTGAAGGTGGTGTCGCCGGTGCCGCGCAGGGCGCCCGCCCCCACCGCCTGCACCCCGTCGGAGATCTGAAACACCGCCACCACCACGAACAGCGCGATC
Organism: Myxococcales bacterium; assembly: GCA_009885595.1. Taxonomy (GTDB): domain Bacteria; phylum Myxococcota; class Myxococcia; order Myxococcales; family Myxococcaceae; genus Archangium_A. Next base: position 3,443 of record VFKJ01000776.1, read on the forward strand.
ACCGTCTCCACCACGCCGGCGTCGTCGGACATCAGGCCGGCCATGGTCTGGGGAAAGGCGAGGAACACCAGCGACGCCAGCGCCATGAACACCGCCGCGCTGCCAAACGCGGTGAGCCCGGCCCGCCGCGCCCCCCGGGTGTCGTCGCGGCCGATGCTCCAGCCCACCCGCGTGGCCGCCGCCGCCCCGATGCCCGAGGCCACGCAGAAGGTGATGCTCGCCCAGTTGAGCGCCACCTGGTGCGCGGCCGCCGCCGTGGCGCCCAGCCGCCCGGAGAACAACCCGGTCAGGGAGAACACGCCGGACTCCGCGATGAAATGAAAGCCGATGGGCGCGCCGAGGCGCAGCGCGCGCAGGACCTCCACCCGATCGAACCGGCGCTGCGTGCCGGCCGGACGCGGGCCGAAGCCCAGCAACAACACGCCCAGCTGCAGCCAGGTGCACAAGACCGTGGCGATCGCCGCGCCGGCCACGCCCATCGCAGGAATCGGCCCGAACCCGAACACCAGGGCGAGATCGAGCAGCAGGTTCGCCACGTTCGCCACCACCATCGACCAGAAGGTGATCGCCACCTTGCCCACGCCGGTGAGGTAGCTGCGCGCGGTGACGAAGAGCAGCACCGCCGTCACCCCGGGCAGCCGCCACCACATGTACACGCGCGCGCCTTCCGCCACCTCGGCCCTCACCCCGAAGGGCTCGAGCGCGAAGGGGATCAGCGCCACTGGCACCATCACCACCGCGCTGGTGATCAACGCCAGCCACACGCCCTGCCAGTAGTGCGTGCGCGCGCGGGTGACGTCTCCGGCGCCGATCGCCTGCGAGACGAGCGGATCGAGCGCCATCATCACGCCCATGCCGAAGAAGCTGCAGGTGAAGGTCAGCGAGTTGCCCAGGCCCGCGCCGGCTTGCGCGGTGGCCGAGAGGCGGCCCAGCACCCCGGTGTCCACCAGGCCCATCAGCGCCTGCCCCGCCTGCGCGAGGGCGAGCGGCAGCGCCAGCTTCCACAGCAAGCGCAGCTCTGATTTCTCTTTGGGCACCGCGGACATCACGGGGCGACGGCTAACCGGTTGAGCGGCTGACTTCCAGCGCGGTCACGCGTCCCACGGGTTGAGCACCTCGAGCCCGGGCAATCGGGCGAAGTCCTTCACGTTGCGCGTCGCGAGCGGGAGCCCGTTGACGAGGGCGACA
>VFKJ01000158.1 GCA_009885595.1 Myxococcales bacterium
CTCGAGCGGCTTCAAGTCGATCCGCATGTTGCACTGATCGCTCAGGCGAGCCGCGCGGCGCAGCAGGGCGGAGCCACTGCTCGTCTCGGGTTCCGCGCGCGCGGGCCCCGCGAAGCTCACCGCCAGCAAGAGCGCCAGCGCCACCCCGCGGGGCTTCTTGCGTGCGGGCAGTTGCTCGACCTGGGCGATCAGGTCGAGCCCTTCCTGCCGCACCCGCCCGTCGATCAGCATCAGCGTCGAGGTGGCCGCGCGCACCGGCTCGAACAACGCGAAGGTGACGGCGGCGACGGTGGCCACCCAGGTCGCGTTGTCGAGCGAGGCGAAGCGCTCCATGAAGGTGACGTCGAAGCCGAACAGCCCGCGGCCCAGCGAGAGCAGCAGCTGCGAGGTGAGGTGCAGGTTGACGGCGAGGACCAGCTGGCTGCTCCCGCACACCCGGACCCAGGGGGCGAGGTGCCGGGTGGGGCCCAGCAGCCTCGCGCAGGTGCCGTAGAGGCCGAGCACGCTGCCCTGGCCGCGCATGGTGGTGGCGTAGCCGGCCGCGTGCGCGCCCACGAAGAGAAAGCCGATGCCCAGGGTGAACGTCCACAGCGCGGCGTTGATCACCGCCATCACCGCCGACGCGATCACCAGGGCCGGGGCGCGCCTGAGCGCCGCGAGCAGGCTGGCGCGAAGCGAGGGCGGGGTGGTGCCGAGCACCTGCTGGTCGACGTAGTGACAGGCCGCCCCCTGGCTGAGCGCCCGGAGGATCCAGGCGGTGGTCCACAGCGCCACGGGCACCAGCAGCGGCTGGCGGCGGGTGACGGCCTCGACGAGCGAGAAGAGCGTGGCCACCAGCAGCGCGCCGGAAGGCAGCGTGAGGGCCCACACGCCGCTGGTGGTCGCGCACAGGCGCACCGCCGCGTCGAAGAGCGCGACGGCGTTGCGAGGCCTGAGCTCGAGCGCGTCGACCGCCATCGATCAGAGCCGCACGAGTGAAGCGAGTCCGTAGAAGCCGCCGAAGAGCACCGCCACCGCGATCGCCGCGAGCAGCAGGCTGCCGACGGACCAGTCGCGCCGATCGACCAGCTTGCGCGCCTGGGCGAGGCGCTCACCGAGGCACTTCGCGCAGCGGTTGATGCCTTCGAACTGGGTGGTGCACTCGGTACAGATGACGTTGCGGCACTCGACGCAGATGCCCAGTCCCGCGCGCTCCGGGTGGTAGTGGCAACGCCCTGATCCGAGTGCCATTGCGGGGGAAAGCCTAGACTCGAGTGTTGCGAGACGGGGATCGAAATGCGGGTCAGCCCTCTCCCCGACCCTCTCCCCCGC
>VFKJ01001254.1 GCA_009885595.1 Myxococcales bacterium
AAGAAGTTCTTGCAGCGCTCCTTCTCCTTGGTGTTCAGGTCCAGGCCCGCGAGCGAGGTCTGGGTGAGCGACGCGATGTCGACCGCGTGCAGGCGGTACTTCTCGATCACCGCGGTGTCTTCCAGCGGGTTGGTCGCGTAACCGGCCTTGGCCAGGTTCCTCGAGTCGAACGCCGAGCTGTTCACGATCAGCAGCCCCCCCGCCTTCAGATCCTTCAAGTGCACCTTGAGCGCAGCCGGGTTCATGCACACCAGCGCGTCGACCTCGTCACCGGGCGTGTGCACCTTCTGACTTCCGAACTGCAGCTGGAAGCTGGAGACGCCGAACAGCGTGCCGGTGGGCGCGCGAATCTCAGCCGGGAAGTTCGGCAGCGTGGAGATGTCGTTGCCTGCCCAGGCGGCCTCGGTGGCGAACTGCTCGCCCGTCACCTGCATGCCGTCGCCTGAGTCGCCGGCGAAGCGCACCACGGCGCGGGTGAGGATCTTCAGCGGCTTCTTCGAAGGGCTCGATGGGGTGGTCCCTGGGGTCATGGCCGCCGGAGAGTCGCAGAGACTGGGCGCCCCTGAACGGCATCTTTCAAGCAGTTGAAAGCCTCAGCCCCAGCGCCCGCAAAGATCACAAGGGGTTCACATCGTCAGCCCCCGCTGTTGGAGCTCGCGGCGCGCGGCCGCCACCCGGTCCTTCGCGTCTTGCGTCGAGAGCCACTTGGTCATCTCGCGCAGCCCGTCGCGCAGGGAGACGCGCGGCTCGAAGCCGAGCACCTCCTTGGCACGGGCGATGTCGGCGAAGCAGTGCCTGATGTCGCCCGCCCGGTGCTCAAAGGTGATCTCCGGCTCGTGGGCCTCGCGGCCGAGCACCTGGCTGAGCGCGCGCGCCACCTCGACCACGGTGTACGAGCGGCCGCTGCCGATGTTGATGGCGAGGCCGTTCGCCTTCTGAGACTCGAGCGCGAGCCGGCAAGCGCGCGCCACGTCGTGCACGTGCACGAAGTCACGGCGTTGTTCGCCGTCTTCGAAGATCATCGGCGGCCGGTGGTTGAGCAGCCGCGCGGCGAAGATCGCCAGCACCCCGGTGTACGGGTTCGAGAGCGCCTGGTGGGGGCCGTAGACGTTGAAGAGGCGCAGCGCCACCGTGGGAATTCCGTAGGCCCGGCCGACGATCAGCGACGACTGCTCCTGCGCGTACTTGCCCATCGCGTAGATCGACTCCAGCTCGATGGACTTCGACTCGGGCGTCGGTCGGGGTAGCAGCGGCCGGCCCTGGCGATCGTGCGGCTCCCACTCGCCCCGGGCGAGGGCATCGGGGCTGCGCCGCACCTGCTCGACCACCTGGCCGTCGGCGTCCACGTACGAGCCTTCGCCGTAGATGCCCATGCTCGAGGCGACGATCAGCTTCTTGAGCTTCTTCTCCGCCACCGCCTCGAGCAGGCACGCGGTGCCCAGCTCGTTGACCGAGGTGTAGTCGGCGATTCGATACATGCTCTGCCCGACGCCCACCGAGGCCGCGAAGTGGAAGACCACGTCGACGCCTTCCAGCGCGCGCGCCAGAGCCCTCGGATCTCGCACGTCACCGCGAATCAGCTCGATGTCGTCGGAGAGGTGTACGGGTCGCTCCCCGCCAGGCCCATGAACTCGAGGGTCGAGGTTGTCGAGCGCGCGCACGCTGTACCCCGCCGCGACCAGCTCGTGGCCCACGTGCGATCCGATGAAGCCGGCCCCGCCGGTGATGAGAACACTGTCTTTCATGAGCCCCCCCTGCTCGCAGTCCGCCGGACGGTTGTGCAAAGGGCGCGCCCCCGAGCCGCCCAGAGCGGCGCGCAGGCCTCTGCTGAAAGTGCGCACCCGCAAGCTTCACGCGCCGAAGCCGATTCCTCTGTGACTTGCACCTTGCGCGGAAGCGGCACGCTCGTTGCTCAACCGCTCGTCATGATCGAGGCGGCGATGTTCTGGAACGAGCCAAACGACAAGTCGCACGGGGACCTCGAGCTCGATCCGAAGTGGGAGCTCTTCGCGAAGATGGCCAGGACCGCCTCCGAGGCCGTGCGAAGCGTGAACAGGCGCCTCACCCAGGTGCTGGGGGGGATGTCGCCCATCGACCCGCTGTGCGTGAAGCGCCTCGAGGCGCAGCACGTGCTCAAGGACTTCGACGTGGTCGGAGTGCACGGCTTTCCCCTCGACTGGAACCACTGGCAGCTCGACGAGTGGCCCAGGAAGCTGGCGGAGATCAAGGCCCTGGTGCACCAGCCGGTGTGGGTCACCGAGGCGGGCGTGTCGAGCTTCGGGGCCGAAGAGGTGCAGGAGTTCGGGCTGCGCCGCACCGCTGAGTTGCTCGAGGGCAGGACAGCCAGGCTGCACTGGTACAGCTTGTATGATCTGCCCTCCTCCTGGTCCGCCACCAGCCGGTACCGCGAGGCCGGGGGCTCGTCGTACTACCGCCACTTCTACATGGGCCTGCTCAAGGAAGACGGCACGCCCAAGCGCGCCGCCAGCGAGTTCGCGGCGCTCACGCCCGAGCTCGGCATCTGCCAGTGGTTCCACTTCCAGGATCACCGCCTCGACGAAGCGGTGAAGTGGCTGCGCCGCCTCGGGGTCAAGCACCTGCGCACCGGGCTGAGCTGGGCCGACAGCCTCCGCCCCCAGTCTGACGCGTGGTTCGATCGCCAGATGCGCGCGCTCGAGGAGTTCGAGGTGACCCTCACGTTCTGCTTCACGCCTGAGCACGAGGGGCTGCGGGCGCACCAGGGCCCACCGCGGGAGGTCGAACACTTCGCCGAGTTCTGCTCGCGCATGGTGAAGCGCTACTCGTAGCGGCCGTGACGCATTGCCTTCGGCCCCGAGTCCTCCCTTGATTTGGCTGACCGGCGCAGGCACAAACCTGGGCGCCGTCGTCGCCCTCTCGAAGGAGATCACGAATGAACCGAATCGCCTCCCTGTGCCTTGCCGCAGCGCTCACCGCCGCTCCCGTCCTCGCGGACGAAGGCATGTGGACGTTCAACAACTTCCCTTCCGCGAAGGTGAAGGCGAAGTACGGCTTCGAGCCCACCAAGGACTGGCTCGATCACCTGCGCCTCGCCTCGGTGCGCATCGCCGGCGGCTGCTCGGCCTCGGTGGTCTCGGCGGACGGCCTGGTGATGACCAACCACCACTGCGCGCGTGAGTGCATCGAGAACCTCTCGGGCAACATGAAGAAGGACTTCAACCGCGACGGCTATTTCGCCAAGACCCAGGCCGAAGAGGCCCGCTGCCCCGGCATGGAGCTCAACCAGCTCACCGAGATCACCGACGTCACCAGGCGCGTGCAGGACGCCACCAAGGACGCCGCCCCCGAGAAGTTCAACGACCTGCAGAAGGCCACCATCGCGGGCATCGAGAAGGAGTGCGCCACCAGCGACGACTTCCGCTGTGAGGTGGTCACCCTGTACCGGGGCGGTCGCTACGATCTCTACAGGTACCGCCGCCTGCAGGACATTCGCCTGGTGTTCGCGCCCGAGGACGCCATCGCCTTCTTCGGCGGTGACCCCGACAACTTCATGTTCCCCCGCTACGATCTCGACGTGTCCTTCGTGCGCATCTACGGCGCCGACGGCAAGCCGATGAAGATGGAACACCACCTCGCGTGGTCCGACGGCACCATCAAGGAAGGCGACGCCACCTTCGTCTCCGGGAACCCCGGCGGCACCTCGCGTGGCCTCACCGTCGCGCAGCTCGAGGACGATCGTGACTTCCGCATGCCCATGACGCTGATGCGCATGGCCGAGCTGCGCGGCTTCGTGACCATGTACCAGACGCGCGGCCCCGAGCAGAAGCGGCACTCCAACGACCTGCTGTTCGGCGTGGAGAACGGGCTCAAGGCCTACAAGGGCCGTCACGCCGCCCTCGCCGACAAGGCGTTCTACGGGCTGCTGGTGAAGAACGAGCAGGACTTCCGCGCCAAGGTGAAGGCGAAGCCCGAGCTCGAGAAGCAGTACGGCGCCGTCTGGGACACCATCGGCGCCCTGGTGAAGAAGCAGCAGGCCTACCGCAAGGAATACAACACGCTCGAGCGCGGCCCCATCAGCGATCTGTTCAACATCGCGCGCGGCTACGTGCGCTACGCCGAGGAGCTGGAGAAGCCCAACGGGGAGCGCCTCAAGGAGTTCACCGACGCGCGGCTGCCCCAGTTCAAGCAGGGCATGCTGGCCAACCGCCCGATCTACCCGGAGATGGAGATCGCCACCCTCACCTGGTCGCTCACCAAGATGCGCGAGGACCTCGGCCCCGATCACCCGGTCATCAAGCGCGTGTTCGGCAACAAGGGCCCCGCTGAGATCGCCACCGCCGCGGTCAAGGGCAGCAAGCTGCAGGACATCAAGGTCGACAAGACCGCAACGCCATCGGCGGCCT
>VFKJ01000883.1 GCA_009885595.1 Myxococcales bacterium
CCGCGGGGTCGGCGAGGATCAGCTTGAACGCCGCCGTCACCTTCTCCTTGGTGGCGCCGCCGCCGACGTCGAGGAAGTTCGCCGGCTGGCCGCCGACCAGCTTGATGGTGTCCATGGTGGCCATGGCCAGGCCCGCGCCGTTCACCATGCAGCCGATGTTGCCCTCGAGCGCGATGTACGCGAGGTCGTGCTCCTTGGCCTGCGCCTCGAGGGGATCTTCCTCGGCGATGTCGCGCATCTCGACCACGGCCTTCTGGCGGAAGAGCGCGTTGTCATCGAAGGTCATCTTGGAATCGAGGGCCATGATCTCGCCGCTCTTGAGCTTCACCAGCGGGTTGATCTCCGCCAGCGCCGCGTCGGTCTCGACGTACGCCGTGTAGAGCGCCGCGCAGAACTTCACGAACTTGCCCACCGAGTCACCGGTGAGGCCGAGCCCGTAGGCCATCTTGCGGCCCTGGTAGCCCTGGAAGCCCACCGCCGGATCGACCGACTCGCGCAAGATCTTCTCGGGGTGCTTGGCGGCCACCTCTTCGATCTCCACGCCGCCTTCGGTGGAGGCCATGAAGGTGATGCGCGAGGTGGCGCGATCGAGGGTGACGCCGAGGTAGTACTCCTTCTCGATGTCGAGCCCTTCCTCGATGTAGAGCGTCTTCACTTCCTGGCCCTCGGGGCCGGTCTGCGGGCTCTTGAGCATCATCCCCAGGATCTTCGAGGCGTGCTCGCGCGCTTCCGCGGGAGACTTGGCGATCTTCACGCCGCCGGCCTTGCCGCGCCCGCCTGCGTGGACCTGCGCCTTGACCACCGTGACCTTGGTGCCGAGCTCGGCGGCGGCCTTCTCCGCTTCAGCGGGCGTCCTGGCCACGATGCCGCGCGGCACGGGAACACCGTACTTCTTGAAGATCTGCTTGCCCTGATACTCGTGGATTTTCATTGCGGGTCGTTGCTCCGGAAGTGCTGAACGGCGCGGTCGAATTACCCAGAACGGACCGGGTTGTCTTGAAAGATCGAGTGACCGCACTCAGCAGGGGGTCCCGAGTCGGAATCCACTTGCACCCGGTTGAAATCAGGCGGGCCACCTGCCAAGGGCCCCGTCCCCATGCGTCGATCCTACCTCCTGCTCCTCGTCGTCAGCGTCTTCGCCGCCGGCTGTAATTGCGGGAAGAAGCCTGCGGCGCCCTCCCAGCTGCTCGAAGGCGAGCCGTGTCAGAACGACGAGCGGTGCGTGACCGGGTTGTGCGACGCCGCGCCGGGCTTCGCGCCGGTGTGCGTCCGCCGCTGCGGGGATGGGTGCCTTTCCACCGAGGTCTGCGTGCAGCTGACGCCCAACCGGTTTGCCTGCCAGCCCGATCAGCGCAAGCTCTGCCAGCCCTGTGGGGCCGACCTCGACTGCCCCTACCCGTCCGACAAGTGCCTCATCGTCAACACCGAGAAGGTGTGCGGCCGCGACTGCGCGTTCGATCAGAACTGCCCGACCGGCTACCGCTGCGTCAACGGCGCGGGCGTCGATGGAATGCCCAAATTGCAGCAGTGCGTGCCGATCGTGGCCAGCTGCGCGTGCCTGGCGCGCGGTGACTTCGAGCAGGCCTGCCAGACGGTCAGCGCGCTGGGCACCTGCACCGGGCTCAAGAAGTGCGACCTGGTCTCGAACTCGGTGGTGTGCGACGCCCGCCAGGCCGAGGTGGAGACCTGCAACGGCCTCGACGACGACTGCGACGGAGACGTCGATGAAGGTCAGATGACGGCCACCTGCGGCGTGGGCGCCTGCGAGCGCACCCTGGCTTCGTGCGTGGACGGCGGCGTGGCCACCTGCATGCCCGGCCAGCCCACGGCCGAGCTGTGCAACGGCCTCGACGACGACTGCGACGGCACGCTCGACAACGGCTTCGACACCACCTCCACCGTGCAGAACTGCGGCGCCTGCGGGCGGGTGTGCAGCCTGTCTCACGCCACGCCCCGCTGCGACGTGGGGGTGTGCCGGGTGCTCTCCTGCGACGTGGGCTTCGACGACTGCAACGGCCTGGATCCCGATGGCTGCGAGACGAGCGTCACCAGCGACCCCAACAACTGCGGCGCCTGCAACACCGCCTGCACCAGGCCGCACAGCACCGCCACCTGCAGCAACTCGATGTGCAGCTTCGTGTGCGCCCCGGGCTGGGTCGATCTCAACGGCGATCCCGCCGATGGCTGCGAGTACAACTGCACCTTCACCTCGGCGACCGATCTGCCCGA
>VFKJ01001017.1 GCA_009885595.1 Myxococcales bacterium
CCGTCGAGCGGCCCGAGGACGTCGACGCAGAGCTCCGCGAGCTGCTCGCGACGCTCGAGTAATCAGCGACCGCCATCGGGCGTGGGTTACGCGCTCTGAGCGAAGGCTCGCGTCAACGCGGCGCCCACGTCGCGCACGCGAGCGTCCGCATCGGACAGGGCCGCGGCTCCCGCTCCGCGCGCCATCGGCGTGCCTCGGAAGGCAGCGCCCAGCGCCTCGAGGTTCTTGAGCCTCACCTCTGCGTGCGAGTCTGCGCGGGCATTGGCGGCGAGCGCGAACGCGACGTCGGCTCGGCGGAGTACGAGGCTGCGACCGATCTCCAGGCACCGGGCGGCCAGGGCGGTGAGCTCAACACCCAGCTCGGCGATCGACCCGCGCAACTCCAGACAGAGCCGTCCGTCCTGCAGCGTCAAGCCGTGCTCGCGCACCAGCGCCGAGATCCGCCGCCGCGTTGCCCCGCTCAACAGCGCCAGAGCGATCACCTGCTGCCCCGGAGCCACCTTCAGCTCGATTGTCCCGTCGAAGCGGACGTCTCCCGTCTCGAGGCGGTGATGCGTCAGCCCGCGGACCGCGCCGAACGCGAGGTGTGGAGCAAGGTCCTCTCCGCCCACCACGATGCGGGTGAACGTGCGATCGGCGACCTGCACTTCGCTGATGTCGAGCTCGAGGGTTTCCATGTCCCTCTCTGCACAATCGGTCGCCTCGGGTTACCGGCGCGCCCGCGTAACCTTTCGCCTACGGTTGCTGCACCAAAGCCCGATGCCGACGATTCCCTGCCCGCGGTGTGGCGCTGCCAACGGCTCCGACGGCCCCGCCGGCCAGTGCGCGCGCTGCCTGCTGTCGCAAGTGCTCGGCGATGCGCCCGAGGTCCCCGAGCCGCCCGCGGGGACGCGCTTTGGTGAGTACGAGCTGCTCGAGCGGATCGGCCGCGGCGGAATGGGCGTGGTGTGGAGGGCGCGCAAGCAGGGCATCGATCGCGACGTCGCGCTCAAGATGGTCCACGGCGGAGAGTTCGCCGACGAAGAAGCGCTGGCCCGGTTTCGCGCCGAGGCCGCGGCCGCGGTCAAACTCGATCATCCGAACATCGTGCCCATCTACGACGTGGGCGAGCACGACGGCTGCCCGTGGTTCACCATGCGGTTGATGCAGGGGAGCCTCGCCGAGCAGCTCCCTCGCGAGCGGGCCGACGTGCGCCGGGAATGCGCGCTGGTCGCCACCCTGGCCCGCGCGGTTCACTACGGCCATCAGCGACAGCTCCTCCATCGCGACTTGAAGCCTGGGAACATTCTCCTCGACGCCGAGGGCACGGCTTCGGTGAGCGACTTCGGCACGGCCAAGCGCCTCGGGCAGGGCACGAACCTGACCCGGACGGGGGCGGTGCTGGGGACTCCGGGGTACATGGCGCCCGAACAGGCGCTCGGCCAGGTGAACGGGCTGACCCCCGCCACCGACGTGCATGGGCTCGGAGCGATCCTCTACGAGCTGCTCACGGGTCGGCCTCCGTTCTCCGCCGAGTCGGACGAGCGGGTCCTGCGAATGGTGATCGAGGCCGAGCCCGGTCGTCCGCGCAGCCTCAGCCCGGGGATCGATCGCGACGTCGAGACCATCTGCCTCAAGTGCCTCGAGAAGGCGCCGGACCGGCGCTACCCGTCGGCGCAGGCGCTGGCGGAAGATCTCGAGCGCTACCTGCGCGGAGAGAACATCGCGGCGCGGCCCGTGGGGCCGACGCTGCGCGCGTGGCGCTGGAGCGGAAGAAACCCCCTCGCGGCGGGCGTGGGCGCGTTGGTGTTGATCGCCACGGCCACCGCGCTCGTGGCTTCTCTGCAGCAGGAAGAGCGCAGCCGCAGGGAGACCCTCGCAGCCAACGCCTACGCCGCGCGCATGGCGGCGAGCACGATCGTGCTGCAGCTTCGGCAGGACGCCGAGGCCTTCCAGGTGCGTCAGTACGCGGATCAGGTCCAACGCCCTGCCCAGGATCCGGCGCTGCTCACGATGCTCGAGGCGCGCCAGTACGACGCGCTGCTGCAGTCGCCGCTGCCCGTCGGGGTGGCGATGCCGCGGGGTCTGTCTGCCTTCGACAGCTGGTTGGTGTTGGACGACGCGGGGATCGTCAGGGCGCGCTGGCCGAACGGCGCGCTCGCCAGCGACTTCTCGCGGCGCGATCTGTTCCTGGGCGCGCAGGCGCTGGCGCGCGCGGGCAAGCGCACCGTGCACGTCTCGCACGTCTTTCCAGACGAGCGCGATGGGCGCGCGCGGTTCGCGTTCTCCACGCCGATGTTCGGCTCGGACGGGACGATGGTGGGCGTGATCGCCGCGCTGGTCTCGGCCGAGGCCGCGCTGGGGTCGATTGAGCTGAACGTCGCCGGCCGCAGCGGCGCGCTGATCGGCCCTCGCGATGGCACCGACGGCTACGTCTTCCTGTTCCACGACGGACTGAGCCCGGGTCAGTTGCTGCCCTTCGACGCCCGGCAGCTGGCTGAGCCGCGCAAGCTGAAGGGCACGAAGCTCAGGCCCACCGGCGAGCAGCTGCGGATCGCGGATCCAGGGAGAACGGGTGTCGCGGATCACTACCTCGATCCGGTGCCCGGTTACGGCGGCCGCTGGCTGGCGGGGATGGCGCCGGTGGGGGACACCGGCTTCGTGGTGATCGTGCAG
>VFKJ01000152.1 GCA_009885595.1 Myxococcales bacterium
AAGACGACGGCGCGCGCCAGACAGCTGCGCAAGAACGAAACATCACCCGAAGAAACACTCTGGCGCTGGCTGAGAGCCAAGCGGCTGCAGGGCTTCAAGTTCCGCCGCCAGCACCCGGTGGGCCCCTACTTCCTCGACTTCGGCTGCGTAGCCCTGCGGATTGCCGTCGAGCTCGACGGCGCCGGGCATCCGGCCCGCGCTGACTCCGACGCCGCGCGGGATCGCTACCTGCGTCAGCTCGGGTGGACTGTCTTGAGATTCGGGAATGACGAGGTGGTGCTTCGACTCCATGCCGTTCTCGAGGTGATCGTCCACGCGGTGAGATGCGCGGTGACAGGCGCGTCACCCCTCTCCCCGACCCTCTCCCCCTTCGGGGGCGAGGGAGTTACCAGACGATGACGGCGGTGATGCCGAGCGCCAACCCCACCGCGCCCGCCCCGGCCGCCAGCCCCAGCTGCAGCCCCGCCGAGTCGTTGAGCGCCTTCGCCTGCGAGCCGCTGAGCTCCGACAACACGCGCCCGTCTTCTCCCGGCACGCCTTGCTTCAGCTTCGCCTGCGTCCCCAGGCCGTTCACCAACAGCCCCACGCCCGCGCCGATCGCCGCCACCGCCACCGCGCCGAGCACGATGCCACCCGCGTGAGACTTCGGCGGCGGCGGCGGAAGCACCGGCTGCTTCACCTCGAGGGGCCGCAAGAGCGTGGTCACCGGGGGCACCACCACCGGCTTGGGCTCCACCAGCGCCGGCAGCACCCGCGCCGACACCCGCGCCGCGAAGTCATCGAGGATCGCCGCAGGCACCTCACCGCGCCTGGGCAGCAGCACCGACTCGCGCTCCAGCACCCGGGCGCTGGCCACGTTGAACAGCTCGAGGGCCAGGCTCTGGTCCTGGGCGATCTGGCTCACCGAGACCAGCACCAGCCAGCCCACCTCCAGCTGGCGGCCGAGCTCGGCGTGGCAGTCGGGCTTGCCGCCGCAGCTGGTGCCGTCTTTGAGCGCGAACAGCGAGAGCTTGCGCTGCGACTCGGAGAACTCCAGCAGCCCGGGGACCGCCAGCCGCTGCGTCACCTGTCGCATCAGCGCCGTCGCCTCGACCGGAGTCACCCCGGTGCGCCGCACCAGCACGGTCGCGGAGTTCGATTCGGCGCTCAGCGTGAGCAGGAGGAGGAGGAGCTGCGGCACCATCGCCCGGCAGTCTGACAGAACTTCACTTCGTCGCGGTGGTGCTCAACGTCGAACCATTCTCGTTGCCCACACCATCCACCAGGGCGCCGGGGGCCAGCTCCAGCTGATGGCTCCCCGCAGCCGCGAGCACAGGGCTCACCCAGGCCGACTCCGCCGCGCTCCAGCTCAGCGTCACCGGCGCGCTCGAGCCGTCGGGCGCGCGCAGGGTGCCGCTGCCGGTGCCTTCCCGCACCAGCGCGCCCTCGTTGGGGTTCGAGTCGGCGTCGCGCAGCCGGTAGTTCCCCACCACGTCGTCCAGGCCGGCGGCGACGTACTGGGTGGGGTTGGGGGGAAAGCGCGCTTCCAGGGCATAGCGCCCGTCAGCCGTGATGCGCGCCGTCACCCGCGCGCCCACCGCGGTGCTCTTGCTCACGGTGAAGACGCGGCTGGTCAGCTCGTAGGCCGCCGCTTTGGTGGCTCCGCGCGCCACCAGCCGATACCGGCCCAGCGCCGTCGAAGGAATCGTCTCGAACCGAGCGGTCCACAGGTGGCGCCGGGTGAGGGCGTCGGGCGCGTCCTTGAAGCTCGGGGTGGCCGCGTAGCGCAGCAGCAGCTCGGGGCCGTTGATGACCAGCCGGGTGCTGCTGGCGGGCACCGGCACGAAGGCGCCTGCTGCTTCGCGCTCCAGCGAGACGCGCGGCGTGCCCAGCGCGGGGTCTGCGCCCTCGAACTCGAACACGTGGGTGGCCAGGCGCTCGGCGTCCTGCGGCTGCGTCACCACCGCGGCGGGTCCCGGGGAATCGGTCACCGGGCGGGGCACGGCGGCGGGCACCACCGCCAGGTCCGGCGCTTCTTGCGGCGCGTCGATGGTGGCCACGAAGTCTTCCAGCTGCGCGAGCAGGTACGGCCCGAACTTCCACCCGTACGCAGAGACCGTCGGCTCGTAGCCGCCCCGCAGCCAGTCGTCTTCCTCGAGCAGGTACCCGTAGTGATCCTGCGCGTAGCCCACCGGCAGCACGGTGGTGGCGCCCAGCGGCGCGAGCGCGCCCACCATCTTTCGCGACAGCCCCGTGCCCGGCTCGCCGGGGAGCGAGAAGAAGAGCAGGTCGCCTATCCGCAGCAGGGAGAGCGCCGTCTTGAAGGGCCGGCGCGGCTCCAGGGGCAGGCAGAACACCTCGGCGGGAGTGGACTTCACCGCGCCGCACATTCCTGGCCCGCCGGCCGCGCACTGAATGCCGCCCCACTCGGGGAACTCGTCCTTCGCGTAGCCGAAGGCCTCGCGCGTCAGCAGCACGCCGCGCTCGCGGAAGTCGAGGCGCGCCTTCGCCACGGCGGGGCCCGGCGCCGCGCGCTCCCAGGCCTGTTGGGCGAGCCGGGCCTGCGCGCGGCCCTGGCGCTCGAGGCTCTGCAGGTCGGTGTGGCCGAAGGGCCCTCCCCGGGGCGAGACGTCGCCCGCCGCGCCCTGCACGTACATCGCGGGAAGGCCCAGCAGGTCAGAGGCGTAGAGCTCGAGCGCGCCCGGCGCCTCGGTGGACTGCAGGGTGTTGTCGCTGCCCAGCACGGTGCCGTGCATCGCGTAGTGGAGCAGCGCCGTGAGCGGCCGCACCGGGTTGCCGGCTTCGTCCACCACGTCGAGGCGCACCACGGTGAGCGCGGTGTCGCGGTAGTCGGAGCCGTAGACGGGGTCGTTCTCGCAGCGGCGATCGTCGTTGAAGTCGCCCGCCTCTACCGAGGCGAGGCCCACGCTCACGGGCTCGAGGTGGGCGAAGGCGTCGGTGACGGCCTCCACGATGGCGCTGACCATGCGCGTCTCCACCTCGGCGTCGTAGTGGTCCATCACCAGCGAGACGAAGTCGGTGCCGGTCGCCGAGCCCAGCCGCGCCGGCGGCATGATGCGGGCGGGGCCTGCGTGGGTGTGGGTGGCGTGAATGAAGAGGTGGGCTTCTTCCCCGGTGGCCTTCAGCGCGGCGTCGAGGCGCGAGCGCAGCGAGGGCGAGGTGACGGTGAGGTCCAGGCGAATGAAGGCGACCCGCGTCAGCGCGTTGGTGAGCGCCACCACCCGCACCGTGGGGTCGGTGTGCACGCCCTGGCTGGCGGGGAACTGCCGGGCCCAGGGTGAGCCCGGGTCGCTGGCAGGTCGGGTGCGCAGGTAGCCGCCCATCGCGATGCCCACGGGAAGATCGAGCCTGCGGGTGGCCACCCCGGCGCGCAGGGGCCCCGGCTCCGGTGGCGGAGGCGGCCTGGGCGCGGGGCACGACGAGAGCACCAACAGCGAGACGACGACGAGCATCCGCGACATGCGCGAGCACCTAGCGGTTCGCGGCCGCCGAGGGAAATCAGTCTGGGTTCTCTTTTTTCACCACCTGGGTGGCCTCGGCCTTCTTCCGGCCCTCGAGCAGCTTGTGGAACAACTCCCCCACCGGCACGGGGATGACGAGCAGCATCAACAGGAACACCGCGCGCAACACGGTGAGCAACGCGCGCGCGACGGCGCGCAGGAATCGGGACATGGCGAGAGACTCAAAGGCAACGGGAGGACCACTCGAGGACACTGCCCTCGGGGTCTCTCAGACGAGCCAGGCGCGGTGGAGCAGGTAGCGCCGCGCGGTGAGGCCCCGGGGGCCACCAGGTCGCACGGTGAGGTGAAGCGGCGCGGCGCCCGCCACCAGGCCACTGCGGGCCAGAGCAGCGGGGCGCACTTCCTCGGCGGCGAGGGGAGCGGGCTTGCCCCCCACGGTCTGCACCACGCGATCGCCCTCGGCCGCCGAGAGCGGCGCGACGAAGCCGAGCACCGCCAGGAGCGCGAGCGCCAGGCGGGTCAGCAGCGTGGACGAGCCTCGCCGCATCAGGGGACGGTGTTGCAGCCAGCGCCGGCGGTGCCAGCGTGACGGCAGTTGTGGAGCGAGCGGGACACCGGCAGCTCATACACCAGCTGCAGCACGTCCTGCCCCGACGACACGTTGACGGTGGTCGCCTGGCCCTGCCCGGGCTCGACGATCATCGCCGAGTACCGCACCTGCCCGGACTTGCTGACCTGCACCACTGACGCCGGCTCGGGGGGCGGCGCCACCACCGTGCGCGTCTGGAAGCGGGCGTAGGCCCCACCATCGGTGGGGAGGAACCCGAAGGCGCAGTTGGGCTGACCGGTGAGGAAGTCGGCCTGGTAGATCGAGCTGCTGGGGGTGATGGTCGAGCCGCACAAGCCGCCGTCGCCGCCGCTGGGGGAGAGGTCGCTCCAGAGCACGCAGCTGGCGATGACGGCGCCACCGGTCGCGGTTTTCCGGGCCAGGCCCGAGTAGGTGTAGAACCAGCCGTAGCTGTCCTCGGGGGCGCCACCGTCGCAGCTGGCGGCCGTGCAGCCCACGTTGGTGACGTCGTAGAGCTCGCCGCGGCCAGGGTTGGCCGTCGAGCGGTCGGACACGCGCGCGTTGTCGTATTGCTGCGGGGTGATGCCGGTCGCGCCGGCGAAGCCGCGGTACCCGGCGTCGGCCTGCAGGCCGCCGTAGGCCCAGATGCCCACGAAGCGGTTGTTGCCCAGGCCGGTGGTGATGATGAGCGAAGGGTCGAGCAGGTCCTCGAGGTTGCGCGTCATCCCCGTCCTGGTGCAGCTGAACGAGCTGCCGTTGGAGTTGAGGCCGCACTCGTACTTGACGTCGTTGACTTTCCCGGGGTTCGGGTCGGTGTTGCCGGTGACGTCACAGGTGCCGACCTTGAACTCGGAGTTCTCCGCCTCGACCCGCTTGTTGCCGTTGCTGCCGCAGGTGTCGTCGAAGTCGAGGGTCTCGGTGGGGTCCTTGGTGAGGCTCAGGTCCAGCTTGCCGTGCTCGAAGCGGCGGGTCTTCCAGTGCGTGTGGGCGTCGCCGAGGTCGACCACCCCGTCCTTGTACTTGTAGTGGACGTTCACGTCATCGGAGTTGGCCTTGGAGCAGGCCAGCGGGTTGTCGAAGCGGCACATGCCGGGCCCCTGTTCCAGGATGGCGTAGCGGTTGCCGGTGCCCGCGAAGACGCGGATCCGGTCGGTGGACGGCTCCACCGCCACCGAGGGCAGGTAATAGAAGGGCCACTTGTTGGCGACCGACTTGGCGTTGGTGTCGACCGGCTCGATGCCGCCGTCCGGCAGCGGGCTGCCGGTGGCGGCGCCGGGCACGCCGTCGCGGTCCATCTCGAAGGCGCGGCCGGCGTACCAGTTGGTGATGCGGTTCTTGTTGTCCGAGGTGCTGACGTTGCCGGGCGTCTGCATGCGGCCGACCCAGATCTGTCCGGCGGTGTCGGTGAAGACGGCGGTGTCGAAGAAGCCGTCCTGGCCGGGCTGATCATCAGGGCCGTAGTCGACCAGCGCGATGGGCGCCGCCACCGAGTTGGTCAGCTCTCTCCTCGGCGCGCTGTTCGAGCCGCTGGCGTCTTCGTCGTACTCGAACTTCCACCAGAGGTTGTCGCGCCGCCCGTTGACCGCGCCGTTCCAGACGTCGAGCAGGTAGACGCCGCGGCCCTTCTCTCCGCCCGGAGACCAGCCGCCGGAGACGGCCACCATCCAGCGCTCGTGGGTGTTGGCGCCGTAGCGGGGGATCGCTCCGCCGATCGAGGTGGGCAGCGAGGCGTTGTTGATCAGCATCGGCCCGATGGGCGGCGGCTTGGGCGAGAGGGCGAAGATGGTCTTGCCGAAGGTGGCCGCCTCTTCGCTGCAGGGCTGGGGGAACATCCAGCGGAAGCCGGGCTGATCCTTCGCGGTGCCGTCGGCGTTGTATTGCATCTCGAGCCCCAGGTAGTGCTTCCCGCCGCGGCCTTCGGCGACCACGGCCATGGTGTGGAACTCGTTCTTCTGCTTGCTGCCGAAGGTGGCCTCGTCAGCCCAGATGTCGCGCACCATGATGTCGCCGTCGACCATGTACTCGTGGCTCAAGATGAGGTCCGGCAGCTTGGGGAGCAGGTCCGGGGGAAGGAAGGCCCACAGCTCTTCTCCGGTGCCCTTGTTGAACTGGGGCATGGGCTGGGCGCCCTCGCAGGGCTCGGTGCCGGTGAAGCGCCCGCTGAGGAAGGCGTGCACCATGCCGTCGTTGGCGCCCACCAACACCACCTTGTCGCGGCGGCGCTGGTCCCACACGTACGCGTCGTAGGCGGGCTTGCTGGCGTTGATGCAGGCGCCGTTGCCGGCGAGGGTGGTCGACTCGCTGGGGGTGGGGGTGGCCGTGATGCCCAGGGCCTGGCTGTAGAGGGTGCGCACGCACTGGTTCGACAGGCCCAGCTCGCAGAGGAAGGTGTCGACCGGCGCGTCGACGATGACGGGCGCGGCGTGGAAGATGTCGCCCAGCACGCTGGCGCGCACCTCGGTGCGGTCGAGGTCAGCGTCCTCGTCGTAGAGGTCAGACCCCTGCACCCACTTCATCACCAGCCGCGCGCACAGCCGGGCGTAGTTGGCCTCGGCAGTGCCGCCCAGCGCGCCCACCGCGGTCTCCGCCTGCGCGAGGGTCATGCCGAACTTGGGCAGCAGCGAGCCCAGGCCCGTGGCGCTGGGGCAGTAGGGCGAGCCCACCAGCCCCATGTACTCGGCGATCTTGAGGTCGAAGGCGTCGCTGGTGGGCTGCAGCCGGGTCAGGCCGGTCACCGGCACGTCGGCGTCGGTGAACGCGCCGTCGCCGTTGGTGTCCAGCACCGTCCACACCTTGCGGTTGTTCACGCTGACGGCGAGGTCGGTCACCAGCTTGGCGTTGGCTTCCCAGAAGGGGGTGGCGGCGACGTTGGTGTTGTTGCGCACGAAGGTGCCGTCGGCCGCCTCGGTCACGATGTTCGCCACGGTGGGGGTGGCGCTGTCGACGATGAAGACGTCTTCGTTGTCACCGTCGCCGTTGAGGTCGGCCATGGTGGAGCCGGTGGTCTCGACGAACTCGTTGTACTGCTCGAAGCGCCACAGCTTGCCTTCCCAGGGCTGGGCCGACTTGGGCAGCATGCGCGGCAACAGCGCCGGGGTGCTGCTCGAGCCGGTCTGCACCGTGGCCACCGCCGCCGAGGAGAACGAGTTGTTGCGGCTGACGATGTTGTCGAGGATCTCTCGGAACACCTTCTCGATTTCGCTCGCGCGGTTGGCTGGGTAATAGAGCCCACCGCCGACCTTGGCGACGCTCTTGAGGAACGCGGTCGCGTCCGTGCCGAGCGCGATGCCCAGGGTGTAGGTCGCCACTTTCTGCTTGCCCGAGAAGTCGCCGCGGAGATCGTTGTTCCAGAGGAAGCGCGCGACCTCGTCGGCCTTGCTGCCGCAATAGGAGCCGGTGCAGGTGGGGGCGCCGATGGCCGTGCCGGTCATGGCGGCGGGAATGGACAGGTTCTCATCGCTGGGCTCGCCGTCGGTGATCAGCACGATGGCGTTGAAGCCGCACGAGGAGCACACGCTCGTCTGACCCTGGTTGGTCTTCTCGTCC
>VFKJ01001004.1 GCA_009885595.1 Myxococcales bacterium
CACGATGGGGATGCGGTTGAAGCCGAACACCATGAGCGCGTAGTGCGTGTAGCGGACGACGACTGCGAGCTCGAACTCCATGATGCGATTGAGGGTCTCCAGCACTTTCTTCTGGTCCATGGGCGCGTCCTCTCGTGCCCTTGGTAACGGCGGGGAAGGCGGGCGTCACAACAAGTCGATGCTCAGCACCAATCTGCGGGCGTCATCGGGCGGGCTCCGGTGGGCGACGGGCTGCACGCCAGGCCAGGCGAGCCCCTTGAACCAGCCGACCGCGCCCGGCGGCAGTTGCTGCACCACCGACGCGTCGTTCGCGGCGTAGAGCGGGCCGGTCACCCACTGGGTGCCGCCCCCGGCGAGCGTGGTGATCAGCCGGCAGTGCTGCTTGTTGAGGTGAAACGCAGGGCACAGCGGCGCCTTCGTCAACGCGACGCGCACTCCCACCACCTCGGCCTCGAACAAGGCGCTGTGCAGGTCGACCAGCAGGCGCGCGCGCTCGAGCACCGCGGCCGACGCGACCAGCGGCTCGAGGGCGGCGAGCTCTTCACCCGAGGGCCTCACCTCCGCGGTCCAGGTGAAGGGCTCGCGGGCCAGGACTTCGTTGGGCAGCGCGTGCTGTCGCCACCAGGCGAGCGCGACGTCGTCTTCGTACAGGCACACCAGCTCGGCGGGCTCCATGACCTCGACGATCCGCTGCTCGCGCTTCGGCTTGCGGCTCTGCGGTTGGCCCTTCTTCGGAGGCGGTGCCATCGGTCAGGTGCGGGGGAGCGCCGTCAGGCTACCTGCTCAAGACTCCGGCGACGACGAGCAGCGCGATGAGAATGCCCATCAGGCTCTCTCCGGCGATGAGGCCCGAGCTCACCGGCACCACCAGCCGCTCGGCGAGCAGCGGGCGCTTCTTGCGCATCCACTCCGCGGTGGCGGCGCCGATGAACATCGCGATCGCGTTGCTGCCGGGAATGACCATCGCGATGCCCAGGCCCGAGGGCGAAGGCACGTAGACCTTGAGGTGCTTGGGGGTGAGCTTCTCGAACAGCGCCAGCACCGCGCCCAGCGCCAGCCCAACCCACACCGCCAGCCGCGCCGAGGCGGGCAGGGCGCCGATGCCGTTGGCGAACGCCTTCGACACGCCGGCCCACACCAGGCACGAGGGCGCGGGCCAGGCATCGCCGCCCAGCACGCTGGGGTCGGGGATGATCAGGTTGAAGGCCGGCACCACCACCGCCGCGCCCGCGAGCACGCCGAAGAGCTGCGCGCGCGTCTGCTGCCGGGCGCTGCCCCCGAGGAGCTTGCCGGTCTTGAGGGTGGTGAGCAGGTCGGCCGCGTGCAGCCCGATGCCGCCGGTGACGTTGGCCGACATGATGTTGCCGCTGAGGTTGCCGGGCGTCATCACGCCGAACAGCAACTGGGTGACGGGGCCCAGCGCCTTGGTGGGCGTGACGTCGGTCTCGCCGGTGACGCGCGCCGCGATGAAGCCCATCAGCACCGCGAGCGGCACCGCGATGAGCCCGGCCCACCAGGGAATGTGAAACAGCCAGCTCATCAGGAAGACCACCACGGGGCCGAGCACCGCGAAGCCGGCGGGGAACCACCAGCCCGGGGCCTCTTCCGGATCGTCCGCGGGAGCGCTGGGGTTCTTCTTCGTCCACGGCAGCATCGCGGTGAGCCCGGAGAGGCTGCGCAGCACGCTCTTGTAGTCGAGCGCGAAGGTGGTGAGCCCGCTGCCCACCAGGATGGCGGCGCCCGGCCACAGCGTCCACGCGACGATCGCCTTGTAGCCGGTGCCGGCGATGGCGCCGCTCTCGAGCAGCGCAGGCGCGAGCACCGCGTAGGTCAGCCCGCCGCCCAGCAGCAGCGACCACCCGGTGCGGAAGCTCATCAGCGCGCCGGCGGCGATCAGCACCACCTCGGTCTTGAGCGAGAGCGTCCAGTCCTTGAGCGCGTGGCCCGCGAGGTTCAGCGGCACGTTGATGGCGGCGGGAATGTTGAACGGCATCCAGACGGCCTTGGCGTCGCGCAGGAAGGCCACCACCGCGCCGAAGCCGGCGGCCCAGGCGAGCGCCTTCGCCTTCTTGCTGCCCTCGACTTCGCCGCCGGCCTCTTCGCCGTGGATCGACTTGAGCGTCTCGGCGGTGGCGGTGCCGGTGGGGAAGGGCAGCTGCTCTTCGTCGATGAGCTGCCGCTTGATGGGGATGGCGGCGAACACGCCGAGCGCGGCGATCACCGCGAACCACGCGATGATGGGAATGGCGGGCGGGCGGTCCGAGGTCACCATCAAGAGCGCGCCGAAGGCCGCCATGTTGCCGCCGCCGGTCATGAAGCCCGCGCCCGAGGCGACGGTGGTGAGCGCGTTGTTCTCGAGCATGCCCAGCGGCTGCTTCACGGGCTTCGCCCAGGGCGCGTTGAGCGGCAGGGCGTTGAGTCCCTTGAACACCGCCCAGGCCAGGATGCAGGCGGTGAGCGTCACGCCCATCGACCAGCCTGTCTTGAAGAAGACGTAGATGTTCGACAGGCACATCACTGCGCCGATGAGCATGCCGACGACGATTGCGCGGACGGTGAGCTGGGGCTGCACGGCGCAGCGCGTAGCCCACCCGCGTGGCCTCGGCACCTCTTTACGCAGGCCGGCTGTCAGTCACCGCCGATCGAACGGGCCTCGCTTCATCCTTACCTCGCTCACGGTCGCGGAATAGCGTGCGCTCCTTCTTTCGAGGGAGAGACTCATGGCTACCCGTCGCTACGTCTTGTCGGTCGACCAGGGCACCACCAGCAGCCGCGCCACGGTGCTCGAC
>VFKJ01001045.1 GCA_009885595.1 Myxococcales bacterium
CTCTTCGAGAACGCGCTGCCCAACTTCCTCTTCGGCCTGCGAACCGAACCCTTCACCCAGCTCGATCCGACCGAGCAGGACCAGGTGCTCGCGGAGTGGCGCGACAGCCGGCTCACCCTGCGGCGCACTGGCTACCGGGCGCTGCGCGGCATCGCGATCGCCGCGTACTACGGCAACAAGGCCACCTGGAGCGCGGTGGGCTACGGCGGGCCGCTGCCGGGCCTTCACGATCCCAACGCGCCGGTGTGGAAGGGCGGCGACCAGCCGCGCCCCCTGGGGAACGGCATCATGATCGAACAGCCCGCGGTCGAGCCGGCGGTGACGCCATGATCCGGGTCGCTCCATGACCGGCCGCATCTTCACCCACGAAGATCTGACCCGGGATCTCACCCTCGAGTGCGACGTCTGCGTCATCGGCAGCGGCGCCGGCGGGGCGTGGACCGCGCACGAATTGGTCAAGCAGGGCAAGCGCGTGGTGATGCTCGAGGAGGGCGGGTACCACACGCGCCGCGAGTTCGACATGACCGAGGCCCGCGCCTTCACGAACCTCTACCAGGAGCTCGGCGATCGCGGCACCGACGACCTCGCGATCACCATCTTGCAGGGGCGCAGCGTGGGCGGCGGCACCACGGTGAACTGGTGCTCCAGCTTCCGCACGCCCGATCGCATCATTCAGCTGTGGAGAGACCGCTTCGGCATCGACACCCTCTCCACCGAGATCCTCACCCCGCACTGGGAAGCGATCGAGAAGCGGCTCCACGTGGCCCCGTGGCCCCTGGAGATGATCAACGCCAACAACAAGGTGCTGTGGGATTCGCTGGGCAAGCTCGGCTACGAGCGCTCGCTCATTCGCCGCAACGTGAACAACTGCTTGAACCTCGGCTACTGCGGCATGGGCTGCCCGGTGGACGCCAAGCAGTCGATGCTCGCGACCATTCTCCCCGACGCCGTGGAAAAGGGCCTCGACCTCTACGCCAACTGCTCCGCGCGCCAATTGGAATGGACGGGCCGGCGGATCACCGCGGTGAAGGCCGAGGTGATCGACCCGGTGAAGAACCGCTTCACCGGCGTGCGCGTCACCGTGAAGCCGAAGCTGACCGTGGTGAGCGGCGGCGCGATCAACTCTCCGGGGCTGCTCTTGCGCAGCGGGCTCGACGCCGAGGGCCGGGTGGGCACGCGCACCTGGTTGCACCCCGTGGTGGCGATGCTGGCGGAGTTCCCCTTCGAGGTGAAGGCGTTCTCCGGCGCGCCGCAGAGCGTGAGCTCACACCACTTCATCGATCGCGGGCCCGGTGAGATCGGCTTCTTCCTCGAGGTGCCTCCGCTGCACCCCTTGCTCGCGGCCACCGCTACCAGCGGCACCGGGGCGCTGGTGCAGGACCTGCTGGGCAAGCTGCCCTTCATCAACGCGATGCTGGCCCTTCACGTCGACGGGCTGTTGCCCGAAGAGACCGGCGCCACCGTGCGGCTCAAGGACGGGGCGAACTTCAAGTATTCCATCAACTACGACTTCAAGAAGGCGCACTGGGACGCCTTCCGGTTCGCGTGCAAGGAGATGGCGAAGCTGCAGTTCGCGGCCGGCGCCAAGAAGGTGGCCTCGCTCCACCTCGACCCGGTGGTGATGGAGAAGCCAGAAGACATCGACAAGCTCGACCAGGCCCGCTTCGAGCCGGTGCGCATGCGGGTGCTGACGGCGCACCAGATGGGCGGCTGCGCGATGGGGAAGGACCCCCGCACCTCGGTGGTGGACCCGCACCTCAAGTTCCACACCCTGGACAACCTGTTCGTGGTCGACGGCTCGGTGCTGCCCACCTCGCTGGGCGTCAACCCGCAGGAGACCATCTACGGGATCGCCCGCTGGGCCGCCCAGGGCATCACCTCGGCGCTCACCTGAGGCCTCACACATCCACCCACCGCGCTGACTCTCTCGTGGGAGGGGCGGGGCGGTGGTGCTAGAAAGTGGTCAGCGATGCCCGGGCCGACCGAAACGCGCGTCACGAAGATCTCGAAGCTGAAGGACATGAAGGTCAGCGGCGAGAGCTGCCTGGTGATGATCGCCGGCCCCTTCCTCGGCAAGAAGTACCCGCTGATCGACGAAGACGAGTTCACCGTCGGCCGCGACGAGAAGAACTTCATCGTCTGCGACATGGACAACGTCAGCCGCCGGCACGCCCAGGTGGTGCACCGCGGCGGCAAGTTCTTCGTGCGCGACTTAGGCTCGACCAACGGCACGTACTTGAACGACGAGGAGATCCGCGAGGAGCAGCCGCTGCGCTCCGGCGACCTGGTGAAGATCGGCAGCGCGATCTTCAAGTTCCTCTCGGGCGGGAACATCGAGCAGCAGTACTACGAAGAGATCTACACGCTGACGATCTGTGACGGGCTCACCACCATCTTCAACAAGCGCTACTTCCTCGAGTTCATCGAGCGCGAGATGGGCCGCTGCCACCGCTACAACCGCTCGCTCTCGTTGATGATGGTCGACATCGATCACTTCAAGGTGATCAACGACACCAACGGCCACCTCGCCGGTGACTACGTGCTGCGCGAGCTGGCGGCGGTGATCAAGCCGCGCGTGCGCAAGGAAGAGTGCTTCGCGCGCTACGGCGGCGAAGAGTTCGCCTACGTGATGCCGGAGTCAGGCGGCGAGAACACCCGCAAGCTCGCCGAGAAGATCCGCCGGCTGGTCGAAGATCACCGCTTCACCTTCGAGGGCAAGGACATCAAGGTGACCTTGTCGATCGGGGTGGCGGACCTGGTGGGCGACATGACCGAGCCGCTCCAGTTCATCAAGCTGGCCGACGCCAACCTCTACAAGGCGAAGAAGGCCGGCCGGAACCGCGTGGTCGGCTGAAGGCCTGACTTTAGAAGCTCAGCCGCAGCCCGATCCTGCCACCCAGGTAGGTGTCCGCCGCGCCCTCCGCCACGTGGGTGTCAGTCGGCTGTGCGTTGAAGGTGAGCCCGTAGCGAGAGAACTCGAAGCTCGCCCGCGCCTGCAGGAAGGGGAGAATGCGCACCCCCACGCCCGCGTTGGCCTCCAGCCCGAAGGCGCTGCCGTTGGGGAAGAACGCGGGAGAGATGATCTCGCCCGCACCGAACATGGGCACGATGCCGAAGCGCCCGAAGATGTTCACCCAGCCGGGCACCACCGGCACGTCGAGCGCGAGGCCCGCGCGCAGCCCCACGAAGCCGATGTTGGGCAGCCCGTCGATGCGGCGGCCGTCGCTGAGCGCGCCGACGACGAAGCTGTGCGCGCGCACGCCCAC
>VFKJ01000046.1 GCA_009885595.1 Myxococcales bacterium
CCGAGGCCTTCGCGCCGGATCAACTGGTCGGACGCAACGTGGTGGTGGTGGTGAACCTGAAGCCGCGCGCGCTCAAGGGCATCGAGTCGCGCGGAATGGTCCTGGCGGCAGGCAGCGGAAAGTCGCTCTCCCTCATCAACCCCGGCGATGTGGCTCCCGGCAGTGACGTGAAGTGATCACTGGAGGGCAGCCACGCTGACCGTGGGTTGATCCGAACGGCGCCTGGCGGTATTACTTCGACAAGTAAGAAAGGGAAACGCCATGCGGATCACGTCGAAGGGGCAGGTCACCATTCCCCAGGAGATCCGGGAAAAACTCGGGCTGCTCGCCAACAGCGAAGTCGAGTTCGAAGTCGAGGGCGACACGGTTCGGATCAAGAAGGCCAAGGGCCGCCGACGGGGTGAAACGATCGTCGCCCGGCTGCGCGGAAAGGGCTCGGCCATCAAGATGACGACCGACGAGATCATGGCCCTCACGAGGTGAGCACCATCCTCGTCGACAGCAACGTGATCCTCGACATCGTGACCGAGGATCCCCGTTGGTACGACTGGTCGGCGCAGGCGGTCGCGCGGCACGCGGAGCGTTCGGTGCTGGCGATCAACCCGCTCATCTACGCCGAACTTTCCGTGAAGTTCCCCACCATCGAGGAGCTCGAAGACACCGTCTTGCCAGAGCACTTTCAGCGTCTCGCGCTTCCGTGGGAGGCGGCCTTCCTCGCTGGGAAGTGCTTTCTGGCCTATCGCAAGAGAGGCGGGACCAGGACCGCGCCTCTCCCCGATTTCTACATCGGGGCTCACGCCGCGGTCTCCGGGTTGGCGCTGCTGACGCGAGACACGGAACGGTACCGAACCTACTTTCCCAAGGTTCGGCTGATTGGGCCGAGCGCAGTGCACTGAGGCTGGGCTTCATTTCTTCGTGCTACGACGCGCTCTCATGAACCAGCGCCGCACCTATTACCCGCCGATCGAGCCGTTCCGTACGGGCATGCTCCCCGTCTCGCACGGGCACGTCCTCTATTTCGAAGAGAGCGGCAACCCGAAGGGCAAGCCGGTGGTGTTCGTGCACGGCGGCCCGGGTGGGGGCACCGAGCCCAAGCAGCGCCGCTTCTTCGATCCGGCCGTCTATCGGATCGTGCTGTTCGATCAGCGCGGCTGCGGCAAGTCGACGCCCTTCGCCTCGCTCGAGCACAACACCACCTGGGATCTCGTCGCCGACATGGAGGTGCTGCGCGCGCACCTGGGCATCGAGAAGTGGCAGGTGTTCGGCGGCTCGTGGGGCAGCACGCTGGCGCTCGCCTACGCGCAGACGTACCCCGAGCGCTGTACCGAGCTGGTGCTGCGCGGGATCTTCCTCTTGAGGAAGTGGGAGATCGATTGGTTCTACCAGGACGGCACCAGCCACCTCTTCCCCGACGCCTGGGAGA
>VFKJ01000569.1 GCA_009885595.1 Myxococcales bacterium
CCAGGCCGACGTGCCGGGCGTGATGGACAAGGACCTCGACATCTCGCTCAGCAACAACCGGCTGATCGTCACCGGGAAGCGCGAGAACGAAGAAGAGGTGAAGGGGGAGACGTACCACCGCACCGAGCGCAGCTGGGGCAGCTTCACCCGCACCTTCACCCTGCCCACCGAGGTTGACGTCAACAAGGTCAACGCCGAGCTCAAGAACGGCGTGCTGATGATTCACCTGCCCAAGACCGGCGGGGCGACCACGAAGCACATCCCCGTGCAGGGCGAGAAGAAGTGAAAGGGGACGACACCATGGCTCAATTGGCGATTCGGAAGACCAACGGTGGTCAGCACCAGCAGCCCTCGCAGGGCCTCGCGCAGCAGCGCCCCGCGCGCCTGTTGCGCGACCTGATGAACTGGGACACCTTCAGCGAGCTCAGCCCGCTGTTCGGGGTGCAGCCCCTGGAAGGGGTGTTGGCGACCTTCGACGTGAAGGAGACCAACAACGCGTACATCTTCAAGGCCGACCTTCCCGGCTTCACCGAGAAGGACATCGACCTCACTGCCGCGGGCGACCGGCTGACCATCAGCGGCAACCGCAAGGACGAGCGCGAGGACAAGGGCGACACCTATTACGTGTGCGAGCGGCGCTACGGGAACTTCAGCCGCTCCTTCGCGCTGCCCCAGGGGGTGGACCTCGACCACGTGAACGCCGAGATGAAGCAGGGCGTGCTCACCGTCACCGTGCCGCGCGTGGCCGCGGCTCCGGTCAAGAAGATCCAGGTGAAATCGGTGGCGGCGAAGGCCTGAGCAGTCGCTGCCGCCCGGGCACCGGCGGGGTCCCCGAGCCCCGCTGGTGCTTGTTTTCATGCACTCAGCAAGAGCGGCATTTGATCCCCTTCACCCCAGATTCAACGATTGCTCTGAGAAGCTGGTCGCTCCAATTCTCCGCGCGCCGTTCCGGGGGGAGACCAGATGAACTTCGAACAGATGTCGAAAGAAGAACTCGTCGAGCGCCTGAGGGTGCTCGAGGGCGCCCGGGGCGCAGGGCGTGGCGACGGCGCCGAGGCCCAGCAGAAGCTGCTCACCTCGCTGCAGCTGCACGAGGTCGAGCTCGAGCTGCAGAACCGCAGCCTGCGCGAGATGCACAGCAGCCTGGAAGAATCGCGAGCCCGCTACCTCGAGCTCTTCGACTCGGCGCCCATGGCCTGCTTCACCTTCGACGAGAACGGCTGCGTGCTCGAGGCCAATTTGGCCGGCGCCGCGCTGGTGGGCGGTGATCGCCGACGCCTGGTGGGCGCGCCCTTCAGCTCGCTGTTGACCCTGGAACAGCCTGGCGAGTTCTGGGCCCACCTGCGCCGCTGCGGCGAGGCGGGCGGGTCGACCGTCTGCGAGCTCAGCCTCGCCCAGGACGGCGGGCGGCTCGCGCTGCAGGTGGTGAGCACCCCGGTGCTCAACGCGGGCCGGGTGGTCGCCTACCGCAGCGCCTTCACCGACGTCACCGCGCACCGCCGCGCCGAGGCCGAAGAGCGCGACGCCCGCTCGGCAGAAGAGGCGCTGCGCGCCCGGCTGGAGGCGGTCGACGGCGCTGCCCTGCGCGTCACCCACGCGCTGGCCACCCCGCAGGAGCCGACCGAGGCGGTGCTGCAGACCATCACCGAGCAGGCCGCCATGCTCACCTTCGCCGACTTCGGGGCGCTGTGCCTGGGCGACCGGTTGATCGCCGTGCCACCCTGTCCGGGCCTGGAGGGCGTGCTGGCGATCGCCGGAGACCTCGAGGGGCGGCGGCTGCTGCCCGGCTCGACCTTCACCGAGCCGCCGCTCACCAGCCTGCTGGGGGTGGCGCTGCACTTCGGTGAGCTGCGCCTGGGCACCCTCTACGTGGCCAACAAGCGCGGGCAACCGGAGTTCTCCAGGGAAGACGAAGACTGCCTCGAGATGCTCGCCGAGCGGGTCTCCCACGCCATTCAGCTCGCGCGCCTCAACGAGGAGCAGCGCAGAGACCGCGAGCGGCTGCAGCTGCTCTCCGACACCAGCCGCGCGCTGGCCAGCACGCTCGACCCGATGGAGACGCTGGCGCGGGTGGCGCGCACCGCCGTGCCGCAGGTGGCCGACTGGGTGGTGCTGCACCGGTGGGAGAACGGGCGCCTGCGCTTCGCCTGCGCCGCGCATCGCGAGGGCGAGCTGCAGCAGCGCCTCGAACGTTTCCACGCCGCCTTCGAGCCGCCCCTGCAGGGGCCCACCGGGCTGCTGGCGCAGGTGGCGAACACGCGGGCGCCGGTGCTGCTCCTCGAGTCCGCGCGCGCGCACCCCCTCGAGGGCATCGACGACGCGCCCCTGCGAGAGGCGCTCGAGGGCCTGGAGGTGGGCTCGTGCCTGGGGGTGCCGGTGATGATCGGCCAGCGGCTCTTGGGCACCATCTTCTTTCACTACCGCCGCGGCGGCCGGGCCTACGAGCCGCGCGACGTCGCGCTGGCGCAAGAGCTCGCCTTCCGCACCGCGCTGGCCCTCGACAACGCCCGGCTGTACCAGGAAGCCCAGGCGGCGGTGCGCTCGCGCGACAACGTGATGGCGATCGTCTCGCACGACCTGCGCAACCCGCTCAACGCCATCGCGCTCAACCTGAGCCTGCTCACCCGGCCGTGGAGCGACGATCGCGAGGGCGATCGGCGGCGCGGCCGCAGCCAGCTGGAGTCCATCAAGCGCTCGGTGCAGCGGCTGGGGCGGATCACCGAGGACCTGCTGGCGGCCTCCACCATCCAGGCGGGGCACTTCGCGGTGCGCGCCGCGCCGGAGTGCCTCGAGGTGCTGCTGGCCGACCTCATCCAGGCGCTCGAGCCGATGGCGGCGGAGCAGGGCACCACCCTCGAGGCCGCGTTCGCCGAGGGGCTGCCGCCGGTGCTCTGCGATCGCGATCGCGTGCTGCAGGTGTTCGGCAACCTCTGTGGCAACGCCCTGCACGTGACCCCTCGGGGCGGCTTCATCAGGGTGAGCGCGAAGCGGGAAGGGAAGGTCGTCTGCTTCCGGGTCTCTGACACCGGCCCCGGGCTGCCCCCGGCCCAACTGGTGTCGGTGTTCGACCGGTATTGGCAGGCAGAGCCGGGCAGCTCTTCGGGCGTGGGCCTGGGGCTCTACATCGTCAAGGGCATCGTGGAAGCGCACGGTGGCCGGGTGTGGGCCGAGAGCCCCGCAGGCGAAGGCGCCAGCTTCTACTTCACGCTGCCGGTTGCACCCTGAGCGGGCGCACGGGCAGCTCAAACAGCTTCAACCAGCGCTGCGCGAGCTCGCGGGTGGCGCAGACGTATTCCTGGCTGAGCGTCCCCCGCTGCACCGACACCACGTACTGATCACCGACTTGCACCATGAAAGTCCGCGCCATGTTCTTCCTCCCGCCGAACTCGGGACCTGAGCAAAGTGCGCGCCATCG
>VFKJ01000607.1 GCA_009885595.1 Myxococcales bacterium
AGAGTGATTGCCGCCCTGCGGGCCGCGGTACAGCGCGATCTGCGCGCCGATCTCCTGGAACACCTCGCCCAGGTCGTCGGTGGTGCCGATCATCAGCGCGCCCTCGGGCCAGAGCGGCGTGCCGAGCACGCCTCCGTCATCGTCGAGCAGCGGGTCGGGCCGCGGCGAAGGGGACGGGCAGCCGCAGAGCGCGAGGGCCAGCGAGAAGAGGAGGGTGCGCACCAGCCGAGAACATCGCAAAGTGCCGCCATGCGCATCGCTTTCTTCGCACTGTTGTTCGCCGCGTCCTGTGGAGATCCGCGGATCATCGATGGGAAGACCTACTCGAAGACCTGCACCGTCGCCTCCGACTGCGTGGGGGTGTTCTTCGGCGACCAGTGCGAGCCCTGCGGCTGTCCCAACGCGGCGATCGCGACGACCGACAAGATCACCTACGACGCGGATCGTTCGAGCGCGTTGGCGGCTTGCGGCCCGCGCCCGGCCATCGCCTGCGGCCCCTGTCAAGACCGGCCGCCCGTCTGCGTCGCGGGTGCCTGCGGCCTGTGAGCGAGTTGCTGTTTCGCTGGCCCACGCTGCACGAGGGCCGCCTGGTTCGCCGCTACGAGCGCTTCATCGCCGAGGTGCGGGTGGGCCGCCGGGTGGTGCGCGCGCACTGCGTAAACCCCGGGCGCATGGAAGGCCTGGTGGTGCCAGGCGCGCGCGTGTGGTTGAGCGAGGCCCCGGGCCGTCACCTGCCGTGGACGTGGGAGCTGGTGGAGCTCGAGGGGCGCCTGGTGGGCGCGAACACCTCGCTGCCCAACAAGCTGGTGGGCGAGGCGCTGCGGCGCGGCCTGTTGCCCGGGCTGGGCGGCGTGGTGCACGCGGAGCGGGTCTTCGGGCGCGGGCACCGGGTGGACTTCCTGATCGAGCAGCCAGGCGGGGCGCACTACGTCGAGGTGAAGAACTGCCACCTGGTGTACCCCGATCGCTGCGGCTACTTCCCTGACTCGGTGAGCGCGCGCGCCACCGCGCACGTCGAGGCGCTCACCCGGCTGGTGAAGAAGGGCGTTGCTGCGACGGTGGTGTTCACGCTCTTGCGCGACGACCCGGTGTTGCTGCGCCCCAGCGGCCTGCACGATCGCGCCTTCGCCACCGCGATGCGCCGGGCGGTGAAGGCCGGGCTGCACGCGCGCGCGGTGAGGCTGGTGCCCACGCTCGAGGGAATCTTCTTCGATGGCGAGGTGGCCGTCGACGTCACCGGCGTGGATCTGGCGGCGACTCGGGGGTGGAGCGCGTCCTACGACTCGACCAGTGGCTGGGAGCGCAAGGACGGAAAATGGGCGGGGAGATCGCTCCCCCCGCCCTGAAGCAGGAGAGGCTTTAGCCTTCGTTGGTGACCTTGAGGCCGGGCGCCATCTTGAAGCCCCAGGCCTTGATGATCTCGATCGGGTCCGCGAACTTCATCCCGTCCTTCTGCTGCTTGCAGAGGCGGCCGGACATGCCCACGTAGGTGACGACGCCCTTGTCCATGTGGATGTGGCCGTTGAAGAGCATCTGCTTGCCGCGCGCGAGCGAGGCGGTGGTGAGGATGAGGCCAGGGTCTGCCTTCGAGCGGCGCGCCGCGGGGACGGCGTGCAGCGAACCGTCGGCGAGGATGGCGAAGTTCGAGGCGTACTTCTGGCCGCCGGGGCCGCGCGCGAAGGTGTCGGAGTGATCCGCCTCGTCGTACAGCTCGGTGATGTTGCCGCTGCCCTTCATGCTGGCCTTCTCGTAGGTCGCCCGGTTGTCCTTCACGCCGGTGATCACGTTGAACTTCTGGACGGTGTTCATGTCCTCCGCGATCTTCGCGGGCGTCAGCTCGGTGTGCTTGAAGGCCAGCGAGTCAGCCGCGGTCGACTCCTGCGAGTACGGGTTGAACTTGCCGTCGACGATCAGCTCGGGCTCGCCGTGCGAGGTGTCGTAGACCGGGTCGGGCTTCAGCTCGCGCACGTCGTACGCGGTGGCGCCGTTCTTGAGCGCGTCGTTGACGACGTTCTTCACCGCGTCGGGGATGGCTGAGCCACCGAAGCTCTTGGTGGCGGTGCCGACGGTGAGCAGCTTGTGCGCCTCGGCGCTCAGCTTCACGGCCGACGCCTTCACGCCCCGGTTGTTCTCGGCGGCGTCACGGCGAAGCGTGTCGATCTCGCCCAGCTTGGCCTGCAGCTTCTTCTTCGCGCCCGGCTCCATCATCCCGGCGAACTTGTCCGCCTCGGCCTTGATGGCGGCCTGCTCGTCTTTGCTGATCGTGCCGGCCGACTCGAGGATGGTGTCCACGTCCTTCACGTCGATCTTCCGGTCCGTCGTCACCCGCTGAAACGCGCTCTTCACGTCACTGACCGACATGGGGCCCCTGCTTTCGAGTGGTGCTGCCGAGTGTGATTGCCAGAGAGCGTTTAGCCGAAGGGCGCCCGCTGATCTGCTTTGAGGTGCTGCGGGTACGACGATGTAGGCGTTGTCGGCAGATGTGCCACGGGGTTGCGGATGAAATGGATGTCCTCGTGGACACGCAGCGCTCGCCGCCTGGTCCGAACCGGAAAAGACCCGAGAGAAGAGAAATTCCGGGGGGTTCCCTCGGGTGGTAGCTTCCACGCCTCTTCAATCCCATGGCTGAGAAGGACACCACATCGAGCGTCGCGCGAACCGCCGGGCCCGAGCTCCGGCTGGTGGATCGCCGTGCGTTCGTCGGCTTCCCT
>VFKJ01000802.1 GCA_009885595.1 Myxococcales bacterium
GCGTCGTAGAGCTGCGCCAGCACGCCCGGCCCCACCTCGAGCCCCAGGCCCAGCTGGAGCCGCCAGAGGTCGACCGCCAGCCGGTAGCCGACGCGCAGCTGTGCGCCCGCCTCGTTCGCGGCTTCCCCCCCGCCCACCGGCGCGGGGTCGAAGCTCATCTCGCCCAGGCCCAGCAGGTGGAGCGCCCCGAAGAGCCGGCCCCCGCTGAAGGACACGAAGGTGGTGTTGAGCGGCTCCACGTCGACCCGCAGCTGCCACTTGGGGCCCTGCGCGATGTCCAGCGGCGCGAGAATGCGCCCGGTGCCGCCCAGGCTCACGCCCACGCCCGTCTCGTTGCGCGAGCGGGGCACGTCGAGCGTCTGCACCACCGCCGGCCCACCCTTGGCCGCCACGATCACCGACGAATGGATGGGGGTGAGCGCGCTCACCTGCACCACGTGCCGCATGCCGTCGGTGAGCGTCACCCGCCCGCCGTAGCCCTGGCCGCCCTTGAACAGCCGCAGCCCGTACTGGCCCGCGGACAGCGCCACTTCCCGCGCGCCGCCCACCACCTCGACGATGACCTGGTCGCGCGCGAGATCGATGACCAGGCTGCGATCGGCTTCCGGCAACACCAGCAGGGAAGAGGGCTTGAGCAGGGAAGCCAGCACCAGCTCGCCCTGGCCCGAGAGCTTGAAGTCGTAGTTGGGGTGCTGCGCGCCCACCGGCAACATCGCCGTCGACACCACCGTGCGGTCGTACGCGTACTTGTAGGCCTCGGCGAGGGTCACCAGCTTGTCGCCCGACGTGTCGGCCGCGCCGCGCAGCCCGGAGATGAGGTTGTGGGTGAAGTAGCTGCCCATCACCTCGCTCGACTCCAGCGCCGCCTCGTCGGCCGCGCTCGAGGTGATGAAGGCCTCGCCGCTGGTCTGCAGGGTGTCCGCGAACCGGATGGTGAAGCTGTCGGCCGGCTTGCCGCCTTTCTCCCGCAGGCCCGCGCCGCTGCGGCAGGCGTCGACCACCACCAGCCGCACGTCGCCGCCCGTGCCCGCGAGCAGCGCCTTGAGGCGCGCGTAGGCGAGCTTTTCCCGGCCCAGCTCGATCGCCTCGCCGTCGGAGTGCCCGGAGAAATAGAAGAGCAACACCGTGCGCACGTCGGGCGACCTCTTGAAGAAGGCCACCCGGTCACGCGCCTCGCCGATCGCCCGCTCGAGCTGGTTGACGCCCTGGCCCTGCAGCAGCATCACGTCTTCGGCCGAGACGTCGCCCAGCTCGACCATCACGCGCGCCATCTTGCCCGCGTCGCTCTCGGCGTAGCGCAGGGGCGGCATCTCGCCGGTGCCCGCGTTGTTGCCCACCACGATCGCCAGGCGCTTGGTCTCGGCGGCGGCGAGGGTGGAGAGGAGGAGGAGAAAGAGGGTCAGCCCTCTCCCCAACCCTCTCCCCCGCGGGGAGAGGGGGACAGGGGAGGAGCTCAAGGCGCGACCTTGATGAACTCGGTGCTGATGAACCGCACGCCGGGCAGCTTCGGGTTGGCGGGGTCGGCCTCGAGCGCCGCCTCGACCTGCTGCGCCGTCACCGGCTCGTCCGACAACACCGCCACCACGCGCTCGGCGCCCAGGGTCGCGTCGAGCTCGACCTTGGTGGGCAGCTCGACCTTCACCTTCGCCGGGGCCACCGGCTGGCTCTGCTGCGCTCCGAACGGGTGATAGACCGAGAACACCCCGGCGCCGTCACGGCTGGCCACCATCAGGTACTTCGCCACCGCAGGGTTCACCATGAAGCCGATGCGATCCTTCGGCTGCAGCGTGACCCCCGGGGTGACGGGAAAAACGCCGCCGCCCGCGCCCCGCACCGCGAACACCTCGAGCGACGCGTCCGCGCTGCCCTTGATGCCCACGTACACGTCGTCTTCGGTCTGGGTGCCGGGGCCCATGCTGGCCACCACGCCCGCCGCCGCGGCCACGCTCAGCACCGGAATCAGGATGCGCAGCTTGAAGCGCTCGAAGAAGCCGGCGCGAGACTCGGCGACCCGGGCCTCGACCTTGGGCAGGGTGCGCGCGAAGACGAACTGCTCGAAGCGCTGCTTGTCGGCGTTGAGCTCGGTCCACCGGCCGCGGCACTCGTCGCAGCCGTCCAGGTGCTGCTTGGCCTCGTTGGCCTCGGGCGGGGAGAGCGCCGCCAGCAAGAGCAGGTCGATGGCCTCACTCGACAGGTGGCCTCGGGACAGGAGCGAAGCGTTCATGAGGCACCTTCCCGGTTGACGAACTTCTTCGAACGATCGACGAACTCCTGCAGCCGGTTGATCACGGTGCGCCGGGAGATGCCCAGGGTGCTCGCCACCTGTTCCTGCTCGAGCCCGTCGACGTAATAGAGCAGCGCCACTTCCTGCAGCTTCTCAGGCGCGCGGCGAATCAGCTTCATCGCCGTCCCCCGATCGAGCAGGTCGACCTCGGGGCTGGCGTTGTCACCGTGCTCCGGCATTTCGTCCGGGGCGGTGGGCTCGGCCTGCCGCGACCGATCGCGGATCTGGTTGAGGCAGTAGTTCGTGCTGATCCGGTAGATCCACGCCAGCGCGGTGGCGTCGTCCGGGGCGCTCTCGATGTGTTTGTGGACCCGCACGAAGACCTCCTGCGTGGCGTCTTCCGCGAGGGCGTCGTCCTTCAACAGGCGGCGACAGCGCGAGTAGATCGCCGTACCGAACTTTCGGTACAGGGTGGAAACCCGTTCGTTGCTGTGAACCCCGAGCTCCATCGGCGTGTGCAGCCTTTCTTCTGCGCGTCGGCTCCTACCCCAGCCTACCTGTTCAGGACACCAGCGAAGGACATGGCGAGGGTCTTCAGTTAGACGACAGCTTCCAACGCGAGTCTGTCGTTCGCGTCACCCCCGGAGCGTTCCATGTGCGGTGTTTTCGGCATCTTCGGCCATGAGGAGGCGGCTCACCTCACCTACCTTGGCCTTCATGCGCTCCAACACCGCGGCCAGGAATCGGCAGGGATCACCGCGAGCGACGGCACGAAGCTGAAGACGTACCGGGCCATGGGGCTGGTGGCCGACGTCTTCACCGAGCCCATCTTGAATGAGCTGCCGGGGAAGTCCGCCATCGGGCACGTGCGCTACTCCACGGCCGGTGGCAGCCACGTGCGCAACGCCCAGCCCTACCAGGTGAGCTACGGCGGCGGGCAGCTGGCGGTCGCGCACAACGGCAACTTCGTCAACGCCGACGACGCCCGGACCGAGCTGGAGGAAGCGGGCGCGATCTTCCAGAGCGACTCCGACACCGAGAACGTCATCCACTACATCGCGCGCAGCCGCGCCGGGGTCTTCGAGGCGCGGGTGGTCGACGGCCTGCGGCGGCTCGACGGCGCCTACTCGATGGTCTTCCTCACCGAGAAGAAGCTGGTCGCGGTGCGCGACCCCATCGGCTTCCGCCCCCTGGTGCTGGGCCGGGTGAAGAACGCCTACGTGATCGCCAGTGAGACCACCGCGCTCGACCTCATCGAGGCGGAGCTGCTGAGGGAGATCGAGCCCGGCGAGCTGGTGGTGATCGACGAGGACGGCCTCAAGTCGAGCTTCCCCTTCGAGAAGCGGGAGCAGAAGCGCTGCGTGTTCGAGTACGTCTACTTCGCGCGGCCCGACTCGAAGCTCTTCGGCGACTCGGTGTTCTCGGTGCGCAAGCGCCTGGGGCAGCAGCTGGCGCGCGAGCAGCCGGTGAAGGCCGACGTGGTGATCGCCGTCCCCGACAGCGGGGTGCCGGCGGCGCTGGGCTACGCGCAGGAATCGGGCATCCCCTACGACATCGGCCTCATTCGCAGCCACTACGTGGGCCGCACCTTCATCGAGCCGCAGCAGTCGATCCGCCACTTCGGGGTGAAGCTGAAGCTGGCGCCGGTGCGCAGCACCCTGGAGGGGAAGCGGGTGGTGGTGGTGGACGACTCCATCGTGCGCGGCACCACCTCGCGGAAGATCGTCAAGATGCTGCAGTCGGCCGGCGCCAAAGAGGTGCACCTGCGCATCTCCAGCCCGCCCACCGCCTGGCCCTGCTTCTACGGCATCGACACCCCCAGCCGGCAGGAGCTGATCGCCGCTTCCCATTCCACCGAAGAGATCGCCCGCTACGTCACCGCCGACTCGCTGAGCTACCTGACCCTCGAGGGGCTGGTGCGCGCGGCCGGAGACGCGAGCGGCAAGACGTTCTGCTCCGCCTGCTTCAGCGGCAAGTACCCCACCGGACTCCCCGTCAGGCCCTGAGGAAGTCCGTCAGATCCGGCGTGAGCGGCGCCTCGAAGCGCACCCGCGCGCGGGTGGTGGGGTGGGGCAGCTCGAGGGCCGCCGCGTGCAGCGCTTGTCTGGGGAGCCGCAGCTTCTCCCAGGCCTCGGGCTCGAGCGCGTGCTTGCTGAAGCGATCGAAGTAGCCGGGGTCGGGCCCGTACATCTTGTCGCCCACCAGCGGGTGGCCGGCGAGCTGCGCGTGGATGCGAATCTGGTGCTGGCGCCCGGTCTCCGGGAAGCAGCGCAAGAGCGCGAAGTTCGCCCCGTCGCGCGTGAAGCGGCGCTCCACCTCGAAGCGGGTGCGGGCGGGCTTTCCTTCCACCGCGTCGATGCGCACCGCGATGCGGATGAGGGCGGTGCCTTCGGCGATGGGCGCGTCGATGACGAAGGCGTCGTCCTTCGGGTGGCCCTCGACGATCGCGAGGTACTGCTTGTGCACCTCGCCGTGCATGAAGCTCTTCATCAACCGCTGGCAGGCTTCCAGGGTGCGGCCGCACACCACCAGGCCCGAGGTCTCGCGATCGAGGCGGTGCGCGGGGTCGGCCCGGAAGCCGGGCCCGTGGCGGACCTTGAGCTGCTCGACCAGCGTGCCTGCGTGGTAGCGCGCGGTGGGGTGAATCGGCAGCCCGGCGGGCTTGTTGAGCACCAACAGCGCCTCGTCGCGGAAGAGCTCGACCAGCGCCTCGGGGGGAGGCACCACCGGCTCGTCCCGCATCGCGCGGCGCAGCTCGAACGAGAGCCCGGGCCAGACCGCCGTGGAGGCCTTGAGCTTGCGCTCGAAGACGAGGTCGTTCTCGATGATCTCCTGCACCCGCGTGCGCGAGAGCCGGCGGATCTTCTCGCAGAGGTACTTGTCGAGGCGCCAGCCGGCGTAGTTCGGCTCCACCGTGTAGCGCACGAGCACCGTCTGGAGCTCGCTGGGGCCGGCGTCGTCTTCCTCGAACTCTTCCACGGTTGCTGCTTTCTCACTTCGGCCGCCCCACGTCACCTCGCCATGCAGGGCTGGCGGATGAGCAAGAAGCCTCGAGGGAACGCAGCACGTGAACTGGCGCAGCGGCGTTGCACGCCCCGGCTGGCCCCGCGGCACGCGCATCTGGTGACCCACTTCACGTGGCTTCGATCAGGTTTCCTGAGGCGAATGACGAGCAGGTGAGAAGCCCCGGGGCGCGAAGGGGTCAGACTCATGGATTTTGTTTACAAACCAACGGTTGGCGAGCTTCCACCCTTCGCTAACTCACCATTCGTCAACAAAGTTCATGAGCGTGACCCCCTCGCTCCCGGGCCGGCCAGCGCATCCTCGAGATTCCCCCACTTCGTCCCGTGCGGATCCTTTCCCGAGCAGAGGGGCCTGTTCGGGGTGAGCGCGGAGCAAGACCCGCCATCACCACGTCCCCTCCGTGCTCGCCGCCGCCTCGCGCACCGACCGGGAACGCGACGGGAGCATCGCGCTCGACTGTCTCCCTTTGGCAGGTATGGTGCGCCCTCCGATGCTCCTTCCCCTCGTGATGGCCCTCACCGTCACCGCCAGCCCCA
>VFKJ01000836.1 GCA_009885595.1 Myxococcales bacterium
CGGCACCGATCCGCGCACCGACTACGCGATCGACAAGTACGACACGATCATCAACTTCCTCAAGCAGGACACCCACGAGAACTCGCCCTTCGAAGAGACGGTGCAGCGGCTGGTGGACATGTTCGCCGACGCCGCCGAGTGATCGATGTAGGTGCGCCGGTGACCTCGATGTCGCACCACGTACGTGGCGCCAGTGTAAGCTCCAGCCGCCATGCCCCCGTATCGACTGCAGGTCCTGCTCGACATCCGCACCAAGGCTGAGGACGCCGCCAAGGATGCGTTCGCCGAGGCGCTCAAGGCCGCCGACAAGGAAAAGAAGCAGCTGGTGAGCATGAACCAGCAGCTCGAGCGCATGAAGGTGGAGCGCAAGGCCAAGGTGCAGGCGTTCCTGCAGGAAATGACGCAGAAGGGCGGCGGCATCAGCGGCTTTCAGCAGATGGGTCGCTTCGAGGCTCGGCTGAAGGACGAAGAGGCCCAGTTCATGCTCGACATCGAGCGCCAGAAAGAGGTCGTCGCCCAGGCCGAGGCCCTGGTGGAGCAGCGCCGCGCCGAGATGGCCGAGGCCGCCAAGGAGAAGAAGGCGATCGAGAAGAACAAGGAAGCGTGGACCAAGCAGGTGCGGCACGAGCGCCAGACGAAGGAAGAGGCGAACCAGGAGGAGATCGGCGCCGTGCTCCACCTCGCCCGCACCCGCCAGGAGAAGAAGTCATGAGCCGGGTCGACGACGATCGCGACGCAGCGCGGGTCGCCGCCCGGCTGGCCGAGACCAAGCGCGCCGACGAAGCGCAGAAGGGCAAGAAGGCCGCCGAGAACAACGCCTTCTCCAAGCTGGTCCAGGGTCAGAAGAAGGAAGCCCAGGTCAAGCAGGAGGGCAACCTCGCCCGCAGCGCCATCGCCCAGCTGCTGGAAGCGGCCGAGGCCGGGCACGCCGACGAAGCCAAGCACCTCGAGGAGGGCGCGCACGGCACGCAGCAGGAGAGCGCCTTCAAGTCGAAGCTCGGCATGAAGGGGCAGGACCAGAAGGTCCAGCAGAACAGCCGCAACGACGGCCAGCAGACCGCGCAGATCAAGGACCAGGGCGACCAGGGCACCGCGCAGACCGCCAACAGCCGCCAGGCCGACCAGTCCGGCAACGCGAAGGCCGCGCAGGGTCGCAGCGGCGACGCCAAGGTCTCACGCGAGCGCCTGGACGAGCGAAAGGAAGCAGGCGAGTCGAGCAGCAGCAGCGCCACCGCGGCCGCCGGTGGGGCGTCGGGCAAGGGCGAGAAGGGCGACCTCAAGACCGACTCCGACAAGGGTGGCGGTCAGCAGCAGGGGGGCAAGGACGGCAAGGACGGCGCTGCCGCGAACCCCGGCTTCCGCTTCAACCCCGCGCTGATGGCGCCGATGTCCGTGGCCAAGCCTAAAGAGGCCACCGGCTCGGAGCGCCTCCGCAAGGTCGCCAACGAGCTCGCGCAGAAGATCGTCGAGAAGGTGCGCATCGGCACCAACGCGGCCGGGAAGATGGAGTTCCAGATCGATCTCAAGGGGGACGTGCTGGCCGGCCTGTCGGTGAAGGTGTCGGCGAAGAACGGAAAGATCTCGGCGGTCTTCTCCGGTTCCGACAAGGACATCCTCAAGATGATCGAAGAGCAGGGCGACGCGCTTCGGGCCGCGCTCGGTGCTCGCGGGCTGACGCTCGAGGACTTCAAGACCGAGGACCGCGGGTGAGTTCGCGGACCACGGGTAAATCGCCTGAGCACACGATGCTCATCAAGGCCCCTACCTTCAGCAAGTCGGGGAGGGCCTGGAGGCCGTTCGTCTTTTCCAACCTCGAGAAGGTCAGCAAGCGCCACGCGGCGCTGGTGAAGAACCTCGAGTGGATGTTGCCATCGGTGCGCTCCACCGGCGAGGTGTCGAGCTCGGTGCGCAAGCGCCTGCAGGAGATGCTCGAGGAGCCGGTCTCGATGCAGGCTGAGTACGTGCACGTGGTGCCGATGTCGCAGCTGCAGCACTACATCGGAGAGACGACCTTCCTCGCGGTGCTCGCGCCGCAGCCGAACAAGACCCGGGGGCTGCTCGAGGTCGAGCTGGGCCTCGCTCACCACGCGATCGACATGCTGCTGGGCGGTGCGGGCGAAGCAGTGGCGCTGCGCCCGCTGACGGACATCGAAGAGGGCGTGATGACCTACGTCATCATCGAGACCCTCAAGGCCCTCTCGCCTTCGCTCGATCCCTCGCTGCCCAAGCTGCGCATCGAGGGCATCGTGCGCGGCTTCGAGGAGATCCAGGGGCTCATCCCCGAGGGAGAGAACCTCGCGGTGGTGCAGCTCAAGGCCGTCTTCGGGGGCCACTCCGGCTACGTGCGCCTGGTGATCCCCGAAGAGGTGTTGGCGACGGCGAACCCCCCGGCCGACGCTGCGGTGCGCCGCGCGCGCAGGGCCGCTGACGCCGAAGCGCACCTCACCCGGCTGCGCAACGTGAAGACCTGGGTGCGCGCCGAGATCGGCAACGTCGAGATCTCGGCCGCCGAGCTCTCGCAGCTGCGTGAGCGGGACGTCGTGCTCGTCGACCAGCTCAGCTGCCGGCCCGATCAGGGGCAGGGTGGCACCGCGAAGCTCAAGGTGGGCTACGGGCGCGCGGGGCACCTCGACGCGGAGATCGTCGCCGAAGACGGCCGCTTTCAGGCGAAGGTGACCGGCATCAGCCTCGGTGGGCCGCCGCCGCCTGGATCAGGCGAAGAGGCAGGAGCACCCGAAGAAGGCGCTGCGCCTGACGAAGACGCCGATGAATCGACCACACCTGGCTTAGTTCGAGGGAGAAACGACGTGGAAGACGCCCAGGGCGCCGGTGGCGCCGACTTGATGAATGACATCCCCCTGCAGATCTCGGTCGAGCTTGGCCGCGTGTCGACCACCGCCGAAGAGGTAGTGGCGCTGAAGGTGGGCCACGTGTTCGACTTGAACCGGGTCGCGGGTGAGCCGCTCGATCTCTCCGTCAACGGCAAGGTGGTCGCCCGGGGCGAACTGGTCGAGATCGACGGCAACCTCGGCATCCGGATCCTCTCGCTCGCAGGGTGACCGAACGCCACGCGTCGGGTACCGTGCGCCCGTGCTTCGGTTGCCGGGTCTTCTCCTCCTCACCTCCCTGATGTCCGCGCAGGTCGCGTGGGCCGACGAGACGCCAGTCGCGCCTGCCGTGGCGGCGCCGGCCCAGCCCTCCCTGTTGCCTGTCGACGAGGCCGCGCGCCTCGCCGAGCCGGAGATTCCGCGGTCCGAGCCGCCCGAGCTCGCCGCCGAAGACTTCAGCCTCGGCTGGACGCTGGTTCGCACGCTGGTGGTGCTGGCGATGGTGGTCGC
This sequence comes from Myxococcales bacterium, assembly GCA_009885595.1. GTDB lineage: Bacteria > Myxococcota > Myxococcia > Myxococcales > Myxococcaceae > Archangium_A. The sequence goes on from VFKJ01000836.1 coordinate 3,339, forward strand.
GCTCGCCTACCTCACCTTGAACGTGGGTCTGCGCCGCCTGCTGGGCATTCGCGCGCCCGTGGGCACCTCGGTGGTGACCGTGCTGGAACGGGTCTCGCTCGACCAGAAGCGCTCGCTCTTCGTGGTGGAGGCGGGCGGCGAGGTGCTGTTGATCGGCGGCGGCGATGCCGCCCTCTCGTTGATCACCAAGCTCGATCGGGCGCAGGTGGACAAGCTGCGCGCCCCACCGGCCACCAGCGCCGTTCAGCTCAGCCCTTTTCTTCGCAAGCTGCTGGGACGCAAAGAGCCGCCTCCCGCCGCACAGCCTGACCCTGGACCCAACCCGTGACCGAACGTCTCTCGACTCCCCTGCGCGCGCGGTTGTGGCTGTTCTCCGCCGCGCTCCTGTTGCAGCCCGCAATCGCCTTCGCCGCCAAGGGGAAGGGCAGCCCTGCGCCGGTCGACGTCGGCAGCACGCCGCTCGACGGCGGCGACTCGTTCGCCAACAAGCCGCTGGTGCTGATGATGGCGCTGGCGGCGATGAGCCTCGCCCCCTTCGTGCTGCTGATGGTCACCAGCTTCGTGAAGATCTCGGTGGTGCTCTCGATCGTGCGTTCGGCGCTCGGCACGCAGCAGATCCCCCCGACGCAGGTGATCACCGGGCTGGCGACGATCCTCACGGTCTACATCATGTCTCCGGTGGGCCAGGCGATGTTCCGGGCGGCCGACGCGACGGGCGTGACCCAGGAAGGGGGGCTGATGAGCGCCAAGACGGTCGACACCCTCATCCAGGCGGCGAACCGGGCCAAAGAGCCGATGCGTGACTTCCTGCTCAAGAAGATCACGCTCAAAGATCGAACGCTCTTCTACTCGCTGGCGCTCAAGCTGCGAAAACCGGAGGACCGCGTCGGCATCAGCGAGAAGGACTTCCTGGTGCTGGTGCCTTCCTTCGTGGTCTCCGAGCTCAAGGAGGCGTTCCAGATAGGCTTCATGCTCTTCTTGCCGTTCCTGGTGATCGACATGGTGGTGGCGAACATCTTGCTCGCGCTGGGCATGCAGATGCTCTCACCGACGACCATCTCGATGCCCTTCAAACTCTTGCTCTTCGTGATGGTCGACGGCTGGTACCTCATCGCGAAGGGCCTGGTCATCGGCTACCTCTAAGGCGGGCGCATGCATCAACTCTCCAACGTCATTCAGCAGGCGCTCATCCTCGTGTTGGTGGTCTCGGGGCCGCCGATTCTCCTCTCGCTGGTGATCGGCTTCGTGGTGTCGGTCTTCCAGGCGGCCACGCAGATCCAGGAGCAGACGCTCTCGTTCGCCCCCAAGCTGGTGGTGATCTTCGGGGTGCTCGCGCTGGGCGGCCCGTGGATGGGCTCGATGCTGCTGCGCTTCACCTTCAACATCTTCGATCGCTTCCCCGTGCTGATCGGGCACTGACGCATGGGGGCTGCCGAAGCTCAGGAACTGGTCGCGGCGCTGCGGCACGAGCTGGGCATTCAGCTCGACTTCACCCAGATCCTGCTCGCGTTCGCGCTGTTGATGGCGCGGGTGCTGCCGGTCGTCATCCTCACCCCGTTCCTCGGCGGTGAGACCGTGCCGCAGGAAGTGAAGCTGGGCCTGGGCGTGATGATTGGCCTGGTGCTCTACCCGGTGCTCATCGCGCAGGTCCGCGAGATCCCCATCAACGCGATCCTCTTCATCGCCTTGATGCTCAAGGAGCTCTTCCTCGGGCTCACGCTCGCGTTCATCGTGGGCATGGTGTTCGACGCCGCGAACGCAGCGGGAAGCCTGATCGACTCGATGTCGGGCACCAACCAGGCGCAGCTGATGGTGCCGCAGATGGGCCAGAACGCCTCGCTGTTCTCGAACCTGCAGCTGCAGATGACCACGGTGCTCTTCCTCACCCTGGGCGGACACCACATCGTCTTCCAGGTGTTCGGAGAGAGCCTCACGCAGATCCCGCTCGATCAGTACCCGCGCTTCAGCCACGGCAGCTGGGGCTTCTTCGAGACGATCCTCCGCATCTTCGGCGACATGGTGCGCATCGCGCTGGCGCTGGCCTCGCCCGTGCTGCTCGCCACCTTCCTGGTCGACCTGGCGCTGGGCATGATCAACCGGGTGGCGCCGCAGGTGCAGGTCTTCTTCGTCGCCATGCAGATCAAGCCCGTCGTCTCGGTGCTGATCATGGTCACCGCGATTCACCTCATCATCGAGCGGGTGATCGGCGAGTACGGCGTGATGTTCGTGTGGCTCAGGCGCGCCTTCGAGCTGTTGTCTTGAGGAGGCCGCGTGTCTGAGGGTGGCGACAAGACAGAGGAGCCGTCTCAAAAGAAGCTCGACGATGCCCGCAAGCAGGGCAACGTCTGGAAGAGCAGGGACCTCTCGGGCGTCGGCGCGCTCGCGGTCTCGATGATGGTGGTGGGGGCGACCTGGGGCAACTTCGAGACGAGGATCAGGGAGCTCTTCCTCTTCGCGGTCGATCACATCGCGCACCCTGACGACCTCACGCTGGCCACCCAGCAGCTGTTGGTGCTCTCCCTGCAGGCCGTGCTGCTGACCTGCATTCCGATCGCGTTCTCGGCGGCGATCACCGGCGGCCTGCTCGAGTTCCTGCAGGTCGGCGCGCTGCTCGCGATCGACGCGGTGATGCCCAAGCTGGACAAGCTCAACCCCATCACGGGCTTGATGAACCTGGTGGGGAAGAAGCAGCTGGTCGAGCTGCTCAAGTCGATGTTCAAGCTCTCGGTCACCGGGTACGTCGTGTACGGCGTGGTGCACGACTCGATGAAGCTCGTGGTCGCCACCATTCACGGCGACGCGATGATCACGATGATGGTGATGGGCGAGCTGGTGTCGCGCATCGTCAAGCGCGTGGTGATGCTCTTCGTGGGCTTCGCCATCTTCGACGTCTGGTGGCAGCACAAGAGCTACATGAAGGACCAGATGATGTCGAAGGACGACGTGAAGAAGGAATACAAGGAGTCCGAGGGCGACCCGCACCACAAGGCCAAGCGCAAGGAGCTCGCGCACGAGCTGCTCGAGAGCGCCCAGATGGACTCGGTCAAAGGGGCCGACGTCATCGTCACCAACCCCGATCACGTCGCCATCGCGCTCAAGTACGACAAGGCCAGCGACGGGGCCCCGCGCATCATCGCCAAGGGCATCGAGCTGAGGGCCGAAGGCATTCGTGAGCTGGCGCGGAAGTACGACGTGCCGATGCTGCGCAACGTGCCGCTCGCGCACGCGCTGCTGCGCATCGAGGTCAACCAGGAAGTGCCCGAAGAGCTCTACGACGCGGTCGCCGAGGTGCTGAACTTCGTCTACCAGCTCAAGAACCCCGCCCCGGCGCCCGCGCGCGCCTGAGCATCGACACCTGAGGATCGGTCGGTTGACAGCTTTGGCGAGCATCGATTCTGATGAACGCATGGGCCCTCCGAAGGTGGATTCAACTCGCCTCGACCAGGTGTGCGCCCTTCTGCTTGAAGGTGGGTTGTCAGTGATGAAGGCCCTCACCCTGCGCAGCCAGCTGCAGGCGGGGGAGCTGCGAGCCGTGCTGGCCCGCTCTCCCGAGGGGGCCGCGACCGCGGTGGTGAACGAGCGGGGCAGCTGGCGGCAGGTGGTGGCGGCCCATGGTCCCGAGTCGGCGCTCTTGTTGGGGGTCGCCGAGCTCCGCGCTGCTTCCGATGGGTTGATCTGGGACGAGGGTGCGCTGGGCATCGCCGCGGAGAAGCTCGACGCGCTCGGCTTCCGCCTGCTGCTGCGCCAGGTCTTCACCCAGGAGCTGGCGAGGGTGCCGGCCGCGGATCCGCTCCCCGACGATCTCGAGGTGCTGCCCCTGGGCCCCCAGACCCTGGCGCAGGCGCGCAGCCTGTTTGCCCGCACCCACGCGATGAGCGTCGAGGGGCTCTACGCCACGCTGCCCGAGGCGCCCTCGGTGGCGCGCTGCGAGGCGGCGTTCGACGAGTACCTCTCGGGGCAGCACGGAGCGCCCGTGCCCCCGGCGTGCGTGGTGGTGCGCATAGGTGAGAAGGTCGTCGGGGTGATCTGCTGCGCGGCCACCGAGACGGAAGGGACGGCCATCTTGCTCGGGCTCGCCGTCGACCCCACGGTGCGCGGCCGCGGCTTGTCCCGGGTGCTGGTGCGCCGGGCGCAGCACGCGCTGAAGGCGAGCGGCTTTCAGCGCATGCTGTTCCTCACCACGGACCGCAACGCGCCTGTGCACCGCCTGTTCACGCTCGAGGAGATCATCGAGACCGAGACCTTTCCCACGCGCATCTGGTTTCGGGAGACGCCCGAGCAGGTCAAACGGGCGAAGTAGAGAGGGCACCGATGGCCGAAGACCCCGACATCGCGATCGCGCTCAAGTACGATCGGGAAAAAGACAACGCCCCGCGGGTGATCGCCAAGGGCATGCGCCTCAAGGCGGAGAAGATTCGCGAGATCGCGCGGCAGTACAACGTGCCGTTCATGAAGAACACCACGCTGGCCGGCGCGCTCTACCGGGTCGACGTCGGGCAGGAAGTTCCGGAAGAGCTGTATGACGCGGTCGCCGAGGTGTTGAACTTCGTCGCCGCGCTTCAGCAGCAAGAGCAGGCCTCGAAAAAGCGTTAAGGAGTGAGCCCTAGATGGCCAAGATTGGACAACCGCCGAACCGAGCACCTGCCTGGCCCTGGGGCGGTCCCGTCGGCGTTCGCGAAAAGCTGGTCAACAAGGCCCAGCTCGACCGCAAGAACGTCCGCAAGAAGGGCGACCCCAAGAACCCGGCGCTGGCGTCGACGGCGCTGCTCGATTCGATTGGTCCGGCGAGCTCAGCCGAGGAGATCCGCCTGCCGATGCCGCCTTCGCCGGCGGGGCACGACTCGGACGTCGAGGGCTACCTCGACCGCGGCCCCCTCAACACCGTCGCCGAGCGGCTCGCCGAGGCGAACCAGGAAGCCCTGCAGCGTGGCCTGGGGGCGATTCGCGCCCCGCCCGAGCGCGTCGATCGGCTCAAGTCCCTCCTCGCGCGCGAGTCGTCGATGCTCGAGCTGGTCGGGACGGTGAGCAACGACATGGCCGAGATCGAACGCCGCCGCCGCGAAGAGACGATCGAGGAGGGGTACTAGATGTCGGACGACGCGGCCCTCGCGCAGCGGCTCCAGAAGTGGGCTGATGGGAAGGCGACCCTCAAGGACGTGCGCGGCTATACGAATGAGGAACTCTACTCAATCGCGCGCACGGGTTACTACTTCTACTACCAGGGCAAGGTGAACGAGGCGCGCACGGTCTTCCAGGGCCTGTACGCGATCAACCCGATGGATCCGTACTTCGCCAAGGCGCTGGGGGTGGTGGAGATGGCGGCGGGAAACCCGGCCGGTGCGGTGGCGGCCTACGACGTGGCGCTCAAGATCGCGCCGCAGGACGCCGGGGCGTACCTGGGACGTGCCGAGGTGAAGCTGCTGCAGGGCCAGAAAGCGCAGGCGCTCGACGATCTGAAGCGCGCGCTTCAGTACTCGAAGCCCGAATCTGCTGAAAACACTAAGGTTTCTGCGCTGATGGCGGCACTCTCAAGAAAATAGAATTCTGAGGAAACTGCCGGACCTCTGAATGCGATAACTTTGCAACCGCCGGGGAATAACTCTCCGGCAAAACCAACGAAAGAAGAGGCTCACAATGGGTGGTGCACTTAAGAGCATTGGCGGCGCAATCGGTGGCGTGATCAAGCAGGTTGCTCCCTCGATCCTCAAGGCCGTCGCTCCGGCCGCCAGCGGTATCCTCAAGGGCATCGTCGGTGACGCCTTCCAGGCCGGCGGCTCCTTCCTGAACAAGCTCGCTGGCAACCTGCCCGGTCCCCTTGCTGGGCTCGCGCAGAAGCTCCTCGGCTCTGCTCTTCCCAAGCTGCAGCAGTGGGCGGAGGGCGGCATCGAGAAGGGCCTGACCAAGCTGATGGACATGGTGACCCAGCGCTTCCTGCCGGGCGTCGGCAACGTGGCGCTCCCCGGTCTGGCCGATGCGGCCCGCACGGGCGCGATGACGGCGAACTCGCCCTCCGCGGCTCCCTCGACTGGTTCCTCCAGCGCGGCTGCGACGGCTGGCGGCACCTCCGGCTCGGCGAACACCGCGGGCGGCGGCTCCGGCGGCGTGAGCGGGTCCTCGTCGGCCCCGAACACCCCTCCCGACATGCCGACCAACTGGGAAGACCGCGCGCAGGTCGAGAAGTATCAGCGCGGCATGCAGGCCTTCCAGGCCGCCATGCAGGGCATGCAGGCCTACTTCACGATGATGTCGAACATCATCAAGTCGCAGGGCGACACCGCGAAGCAGGTCATCGGTAACCTGCGCTGAACTGAGCTCTCGCTCTTCACAACAAGAGGCCGGGGCAAACGCCCCGGCCTTTTTTTTGGTGCCCCACCAGCACAGGTGTGCTCGATTCGGGCGTCTTCAAGTTTTGACTCGTACCGGAGAACTCATGAGCGA
>VFKJ01000475.1 GCA_009885595.1 Myxococcales bacterium
ACCGTGCGCACCGATGAGCTCGCCTGGCTCACGCGCGAAGAGACGACCGGAGCCCTCGCCGAGGCCGTCGCGCGCTTCGAAGCGCTAATGCGCTCGATCAACGAAGCAGCGTGGTTGGGGTTGCGAACCTTCGACCTGCAGCTCGCGCACTACGCGCCGGGAGCGCACTACGCGCGACACTTCGACGCGTTCCCGGGTCAGGACAATCGGCGCATCACCGCCATCGTGTACCTGAACCCACAATGGACTCCCGCAGACGGAGGCCTGCTCCGGCTGCACCTGACGCCTTCAATGGACATCGAGCCGAGGTTGGATCGCCTCGTGGTGTTCCGCTCGGAGGTGGTGGAGCATGAGGTGCTCGAGGCGCACGCTGATCGCTGGGCGTTGACCGCGTGGTATTCCTCGCGCGAGTAGGGGTGAAAATGTTCAGAGCGCTCGCCGCATTGGTGATGGTTCTCGCCGGCTGCTCACCCGAGCCGGCGTGCCCGAGGGGGGCGGCGCTCTGCGATGATCGCTGCGTCGACACCGCCCTCGACGCGGATCACTGCGGCTCCTGTGAGACTTCCTGTCCCGCCAGCAGCACCTGCAGGGCGGGGAGTTGCGTCCCTCCGGGCTGCGCGCCGGGCATGCTCGCCTGCGCCGACACCTGCGTGGACCCCCTCACGAACAATGAGCATTGCGGCGCGACGGGTGCGTGCACGGCAGACGCCGCGGGCGTGGTCTGCGGTCCCAGCCGGTTCTGCTCGGGTGGTCTTTGCCTCAACCGCTGCGCGGGCGGCTTCCTCGCGTGCGGAGGGGGTTGCATCGATCCCGCATGGGACAGCAGCTTCTGTGGGGCGCGCGGCGCGTGCTCTGCCACCGACGTGAACTCCAGCAACTGGCAAGGCGAATTCTGCACCGATCTGACGATCTGCATCAACGGAGGCTGCACAGACAGCATCTGCTCCCTCAGGGGCGTCTTCTGCGGGGGCGCCTGCGTCGACCCGTTGACCGATCCGAACCACTGCGGCGCGCGCGGCTACTGCCAGGATACCGATCCGCGGTCTACGAGCTTTCAGGGTTACCGCTGCTCAACGAGCAACTGCATCGGTGGCCAGTGCGCCCCATGAGGTGATCGCCACGCGCGGTCATCGGGGCGTCGCCACGTCGCGGATGAAGCGAACGGTGGCGTCGAACGCCGCCTTCGCGTTCGGGTGGTAGGCCTCGAACAGCGTGGCGTTGTGGGGCATGTCTTCGGCGACGTGCAGGGTGAGCTCGACCTTCGCCGCGCGGAGCCGTTCCACGAAGCCGAGGATGTCGTCGCGCGGGATCTCGGCCGTGCCGACGCAGACGAAGGTGGGGGGCAGGGATCCCAGGTTCACCTGCGAGAGAGCCAGCTCGGCGAGGGGGCGCGATCCCACCACCGCTTGCGCCTGCCTGGCCAACACCGCGCGCGTGCCGAAGTCCGAGTCGTCGTTGCTCTGGAAGGACGCCCCGGGCATCTCGAAGTCGACCCAGGGAGAGAGCAGCACGAGTCCGACGGGCTTGCGGGTGAGGCCGTCCGCGGTCTTCACCGCCAGATGACCTCCCGCGGAGTCACCCGCCAGCACCAGCGGGCCGCTCAATGACTCGCAGACGGCCTTCGCGTCCTCGAGCTGCGCGGGCCAGGGATGCTCGGGCGCGAGCCGGTATTCCACGCCGACGACCTCGAGGGACGACGCGACCGCGAGGTGCGCGCAGAGCTCGGCGTGCGAGTGCTTGGTCGAGCCGTAGATGTACGAGCCGCCGTGAAAAAAGAGGACCCGCGCCTTGCCGGGGTTGGGCGGAATGAAGCGGCGCACGGGCACGCCGCCGATCACCTCGTCGCGCACGGTCACCTTCTTCAGGTGCGGGGCAGGGTAGGGCCTCGCCGCGGTGCCTTCTCGTTGCCGCACGAGCGGCCACTGCGCCGTCTCGTCCCAGTCGCGCCGCAGGAACGCGATCATCCACTCGAACATGAACGACCACGAGGGCCGCCGCGGTCCCTTCCGCCAGCGGGAGAGCAGCGTGGGCATGAAGGTCACCAGGAGGAACCTGAGCGAACGCAGCATGGGTCAAGTCATCACGCCGAACGCGGCGCGAGTCCACTACTCCGGGAAGCGGAGCACCGCCTGGTATTCGGCGCGCCAGTGACGGTCACGGGCGCGTCCACACCTCCGCCGTGCGCTGAGGCACGTGGCACTGCATGCAGGCGCCCCGCTCGGGGTGCTCGGAACGCAGTTCCTTCACGCCATTCTTTCCCGTGTGGCACACCACGCACTTCTGCCGAAACACGCCAGGTGCGTGCGCCGCCACGACCGGGGATCCGGGCATTGCGCGCACGCGCCGCACAGGAGGCGCCGCCGAGGCGAAGTCGGTCGGCTTGAACAGCGTGTTCACCTTCAAGTGGGCGTGACACATGCGGCACTCGCCGAACCCGGGGTGCGGCGTCACCGGCGCGCCCGAGCTGCCCTTCTTGTGACAGGACAGGCACGCGTCGCCCGCCCAGCCCACGTCGCCCTCGAGCTCGTGCCGGTACTGGGGCGGTGCTCCCAGGTACGCGCGCTTCTCGTAGAAGTCCTCGAGGGTGCGAGGCGGTTCCTCGGCCGCGGCGGGCAGGGTGGCGAGCAGCAGCAGGCCGATGAGGGCGCGCGGCATGCTCAGGCCCTCTCCACCTTGATCGCGCACTTCTTGTAATCGGGCTGCCCCGAGATGGGACAGTACGCGTCGAGGGTCAGCTCGTTGATCAGCTTGCCCTCGTCGAAGAAGGGCACGAAGACCTGGCCCATCACCGGGTCGCCGCGCTCCTCGATCGCCGCGGGGAGCACGATGGTCCCGCGCCTCGAGGTCAGGCGCACCATCGAGCCAGAGCTGATCCCCAGCCGCTCTGCGTCCTTCCGGTTGAGCTCGACGTACGCCGCCGGCATGGCCTGGTGCAGCACCGGGATGCGGCGCGTGAGCGAGCCCGAGTGCCAGTGCTCCAGCACGCGGCCCGTGCACAACCAGAACGGATACGTGTCGTCCGGGCTCTCGGCCGCCGGCTCATAGGGGCGCAGCCACACGTTCGCCCGATGGTTGGCGTTGCCGTAGAAGTCGTAGCCGCCCCCCTTCGCCGCGGGATCCGAGGCGGAGTGGTAGCGCCACTTCGTCTCCTTCCCGTTCACGAACGGCCACATCACCCCGGGGCGCCGCTTGAGCTCGTCGTAGGGGCCCAGCGCGTGTTTGTCGCCGGCGTGGAAGCGCGAATACTCCTCCCAGATCTTCTCGATGTGGTCCTTTCGAGCCCAGGGGAAGAGCGCGCCGTGACCCAGGCGCCTGGCGACCTCGATCAGCTGCCAGGTGTCGCTCATCGCCTCGCCGGGAGGCTCGACCAGCTGCTCCCAGTGCTGCGTGCGTCGCTCGGAGTTCCCGAACATTCCCTCGCGCTCGATCCACATCGCCGAGGGGAGGATCACGTCGGCGATGTCCGTGGTGGGCGTTGGGTACACGTCGGAGACCACGATGAAGCGACCGTCCTTCTGCGTCGCGTCCCGATACCTCTTCAGGTTCGGCATGGTCACCATCGGGTTGGTGACCTGGATCCACATGAAGCTGATCTCGCCGCGATCGAGCGCGCGGAACATCGAGACCGTGTGGTGGGTGGGCTTCGCGGGGATGCGCTCCACCGGCACCTGCCAGATCTCGGCGGCCAGCTGCCGCGCGTGCTCGTCGTTGACGGTGCCGTGAGGCAGGCGGTTGGTGAGCGTGCCGACCTCGCGCACCGTGCCACAGGCGCTGGGCTGCCCCGTGAGCGAGAAGGGTGAGTTCCCCGGGGTCGCGATCTTCCCCACCAGCAGGTGCAGGTTGTAGATGAGGTTGTTCATCCACGTGCCGCGAGTGTGCTGGTTCACGCCCATGCACCAGACGCTGACGATCTTCCGCTTCGGGTCTCCGTAGATCGCCGCGAGCTTGCGGAGGTCCTCGGCGCTCACGCCGGAGAGCGCCGCGACCTTCTCGGGCGTGTAGTCCTTCAAGAAGGTGGTGAGCTCTTCGAGGCTCGCGTCGGCGGGTGCGTCGGCGAAGGTGAAGTCGTCGGTCACCCCGTAGCCGATGTTCGTCTTTCCCTTCTTGAAGGCGACGTGCGCCTTCACGAAGGCCTGGTTCACCCAGCCCTTGGCGATGATCTCCTGGCAGAGCGCGTTGGCGATCGCGAGGTCGGTCTGGGGTTTGAAGATCACCGTCATGTCCGACGAGCCCGACGTGCGGGTGGTGCGGGTGGTGAGGTCGATCAGCTTCACCTCGGGGTTCTTCGCCTTGCGCTCGAGGATGCGCGAGAAGAGCACCGGGTGCATCTCGGCCATGTTGTTGCCCCACAGCACGAACGTGTCGGCGTGGTCGAGGTCGTCGTAGCAGCCCATCGGCTCGTCCATGCCGAAGCTGGTCATGAAGCCGGTGACGGCGCTCGACATGCACAGCCGGGCGTTCGCCTCGAGGTTGTTGGTGCCGATGCCGCCCTTCATCAGCTTCGAGGCGACGTACCCGTCGGGAATGGTCCACTGCCCGGAGCCATAGAGCGCGACGGCGTCCTTGCCCCTGGTGTCGATCGTCTCCTTCATCTTCTTCGCGACGAGATCGAGCGCGTCCTTGATCGGCACCTGCTTGAGCTTTCCGTTCTCGCGCACCCAGGCGTTCTTGAGCCGGTCCTGGCCGTACAGCGCCATCACGGAATGGTAGCCCTTCACGCACGCCAGCCCGCGATTGACGGGCGAGTCGGGGTCGCCCTTCACCGCGACCGCCTTGCCCTTCGCCACGCCCACGAGCAGCCCGCAGCCGACGCCGCAGAATCGACAGGGGGCCTTCTTCCACGAGACGTCGGCGGGCACCGTGGCCCCAGCGCTCTTCCAGCCGGCGAACGCAACCTGGGGGAAGAGGTTGGCGGCGACCGTGGCCGCGGCGGTGGTGGCCAGCTGACGCAGGAGTGTTCTACGGGAGAGGTCTGTCATGGGGTGTCCCTCAAGCGTCATCGGAGAAGGCGGAGACCAGCACCAGGGCCTCGAGGCCCTCGACCGCGCGCAGGCGCTCCTGCAGCGCCAGCTCGGCCGGCTCATCAGGAGTGTCGGTGACGAGAATCAACACCTCGCGCTTCTCAGAAGGCGTGCATTCGACGCCAGGGAGGCGAGCGAGATCCTGCTCCAGCCGTTCCACGTGCCCGTGCACGGGATAGGCGAGGTAACTCATCACGGGCATTTGAAGCCTCCGCGGGCGCACCCTATCAAGATCGGGACCACCACCCGCTCCACTCGGTGCGGGGCCCGAAGCGGCTCAGGCGTGTTTCAGAAGGAAACGTGGCGGTGCAGATCGAGACAACGGCTGGAGGGGGCGGAGATGCGCTGGTGAAGCCGCGCTACTCGTGGAAGCTCACTTCCCGGCGCCGGCCCCTTCGGGAAAGCGGAGCACGCGGTAGGGCCGGCTCACGCAGTCCGTGTCGCCGATGCGCTGCACGGTCGGCGGCGCCCAGCAGGTGTGCAGGATGAGGTCGTTCTCATCCACCATCCCCACCGGTTCGCGATCTTCGAACAGGATCGCCACATGCCGAGAGCCGGGGAAGTGCACCAGGTCGCCCGCGCGGGGCGCCTTGCCTTCCTTCAGCAACGGCGCCTGCCGGTCGATCTCGTAGGAAGAGGTGTAGGTCGCCTTCTTCCCGCTGCGGCGCCGCGCGTAGACGATGAAGTCCGCGCAGTCGGAGCCGATCAGCAGGTCACTCTGGTTCCGCCCATCGGGCCCCGCGCTGCCGAAGATGTACGGAGTGTTGAGCAACTCGGTCGCGAAGCCGATCAACGTGTCGTCGCGCCGCACCGCCACCCGGTACACGTCGGCCGTGAGCCCGCCGTACTTCGTGCTCGTCAGTCCGGGCGTCGACAGGGTGGCGCCGTCCTTCGAGACGACCTCCGCGCGGAAGGCCATCGTGCCCACGCCCGGGAGCGCGTCGACCTTCGGCAGCTTCGTCGGGGTGACGTCGGCGGGGCAGGTGAGCTTGCCGTCGCACGCGGTGAGCGCGGTCTCCATGTACGTCACGGGCTCGAAGTGAAACGAGGGCGTGGTGTTGTCGAGCGCGCCGACCGTCGGCTCGATCTTGAACCAGCGCACTTCCTTCGCTTCGGCCCCTCGCAGGATCGCGTGCAGGGTCACCGGCTGGCCCTGCTTCGCGTAGACCCACTCGCGTTTGGGCTTCGCGTCTCCCAGCGAGCCTTGGAGCTCGAGGGTGGGGGCGGCGAGGATCACTGCGAGCAGGACCAGGGGCATGGGGGTGAGACATTGCCCCAGCTCCGCCTGTTCCGTCACTGCGCCAGTGCGCGCTCGATGCGGTGCTTGTGTACCGTGGTCTTCGGCACCTTCGAGGAGAACCAGGTGCGCACGTCTTCCTCGAGCCCGATGCCGTGCATGTAGTTGTAGATGGCCTTCTTCAGCGCCACCCCCAGCACGTCGTGATCGACTCCGGTCGGGTCGAGGAACGAGATGTCGTTCTTCGCGAAGGTCACCTTCGGCAGCGGCGCCAGCGTCACTCCGAAGGCCTCCGGGTGCTTGCCCACCGGGGAGTGCACCGTGCAGGTGAAGCGGTGGAAGAACCCCGACTGAATGCAGCCCGCCGCGAACAGCTGCCGCACGAACTCGAGCGCGTCGACCGTGTCCTGCACCGTCTGCGTGGGAAAGCCGAACATCAGGTAGGCGTGCACGAGGATCCCCGCGTCGGTGAACGCCCGGGTCACCCGCGCCACCTGGTCCACCGACACGCCCTTGTTCATCAAGGTGAGCAGTCGATCGGACGCCACCTCGAGCCCGCCGGAGATCGCGATGCAGCCGCTGTCCGCCAGTTGCTGGCAGAGCTCAGGGGTGTACGACTTCTCGAAGCGGATGTTCCCCCACCAGGAGATCGCGGTCTTTCGCTTCTGCAGCTCGGCCGCGAGCGTCTTGAGTGACTTGGGGGGCGCCGCTTCGTCGACGAAGTGGAAGCCGGTCTGGCCGGTCTCCTTCACGATCGTCTCGATGCGATCCACCAGCAGCGACGCGTTCGCCGCCTCGTAGCGCCCGATGTAGTCGAGGGTCACGTCACAGAAGCTGCACTTCTTCCAATAGCAGCCCTGCGCCACCGTCAGCTTGTTCCAGCGCCCGTCCGACCAGAGGCGGTGCATCGGGTTGAGCAGGTCGAGGAGCGAGAGGTAGCGATCGAGGGGCAGCCCGTCCCAGGTCGGCGTGCCCACTTCGGTGAACGGGATGTCGGGCTCGGCGAAGTCGAAGTAGGTGATTTGCCCCTCACCCCGACCCTCTCCCCGCTTCGCAGGGCGAGGGAGAGCATAGGTGCGTACCAGCTTGGATGCGGGGCGCTTTCCGGCCAGATGCTCCAACAGCGCCAGCAGAGGGCGCTCACCTGCGTCCAGCGTCACGTAGTCGAAGAACTCGAACACCCGCGGCTCGGCCAGCTCGCGCAGCTCGGTGTTCACGTAGCCGCCGCCGAGCACCGTCACGATGCCGGGCTCGTGCGCCTTGATCGCCTGCGCGATGCGGAACGCCGCGTAGACCGAGCCGGGGAAGGGGACCGAGAGCAGCACCACCTTCGGCGCGTGCCGCTTCACCGCGGCGATCGTCAGCGCACTGAGCGTGCGATCGACCAGGTTCGGCGCGGCCGAGAGCGCCTCTGCGAGCGGCTCGAACGTCGGCTGACTCGACGCGAGCGACTCCGCGTAGCGCACGAACTCGAACCGCGGATCGACCGACTCGCGCAACACGTCGGCCAGATCGTTCAGGTACAGGGTCGCCAGGTGGCGCGCGCGGTCGCTCGTGCCCAGCGCTCCGAAGGCCCACGCCATCGGGTCGCCCCCGGAATCGTCCACGTACACCTCGAGCGACTGGAACCGCGGCCCCTCGGGCAGGAAGGTGCGCGTGCAGATGCGGTGCGAGAGGGTGGCGTCGCGCCCCTGCAGGAACGCGATCACCGGGGCGATGGTTTCGCGGTAGCGCTCGAAGTTCTCGGTGAAGTGCGTGCGCTTCGAGATCTGCGAGCGGATCTTCGTGAGCCCCTCGGGCGTGAAGAGCTCGAGGATCAGCTTCAGCGCGAGGTCCTCTTGAACCGCGTCCACCCCGCGCGAACGCAGGAACCCCGTCAGGTACGCGGTCGACGGGTAGGGGGTGTTCAGCTGCGTCATCGGGGGGATGACGGAGAGGACTTTCATCACCGGGCCGTCATGCCCGAGGAAAGACCTGCCGTCACCCCTCTCCCCGACCCTCTCCCCCTTCAGGGGAGAGGGAGCCAAAGACAAAAGAAAACGGGTCCATGGCCAAAGGGGGAAAGCCACGGACCCGTTCGAGGTCGACCCGATGTCGGCCTCTGTTGAGCTGTGATCGCCGCCCTAGATGGGTCGCCCCATCGGCTGCGTGACTTCGTCAGTGAAAGTCTCTGCGAGCTTCGCGTGCACCTGCGCCAGGCTCACCGGCGTGGTGGTCTCGGGCTCGCGCACCGGCTGGTACCGCGCGCCACTCGCGAGCGCCGCCAGGGTGCTCGGAGCCGCGACGCCCGTCACGGGAAGTCCCACGTGAGCTTGCAGGCGCTTGACCGCCGCCTCCGTCCTTGGGCCGTAGACACCCGGCCCGGACTTGAAGTCGTTCGTCGACATGAACTTCGCCGCCACCAGCCGGCTCTGCAGCTGCGTCACCGCCGCGCCCGTCATGCCGCGCTGGAGCAGCGGCGCCGTCACCGACTTCCGCTCGAACCCGTCGACCGCCTTCTTCACCGGAGCTGACGCCCGACGGGGCGCATGGTGGGCCTGCGCTTGAGCCGGGCCAGTAGGACGAGGTGTGAAGCGAACCGAGGTCATCTGACAGCCCATCTGTACAAGGTGCGGGCCAACCGAAAAGCCGGTCCGCCGTGTTCCAGATCAAAGGGTTATCCGAAGGTGCCAAACGAGAAGCGGCGCATCGATGCACCACTCCCAGCGCAATCGTCAATGAGATCAGTAGCTTGTCTGATTTGTCCGAAATTCAGACGAACGCGCTTCGAGGCGCGACCGGCTCAGGTGAGGAGCTCGAGGATCTCTTTGGCGATCAGCGAGTCTTTCCGCACGTATCCGTCGGCGCCCGCCGCCTTGGTGATCCGCTGGAGCTCGCCCTCTTCTTCAGCCGAGCACAGCACCACCTGGATGCCGGCAAACAGCGAGTTGCCCTTGATGAACCGGCAGAACTCCTCGCCGTTGACGCCGGGCATGTGCACGTCGAGCAGCACCAGGTCGGGCCGCGTCTTCTTCTTCAAGATGATCTTGGTGGCGACATCGGCGGAGTTGGCCGTCATCACCTCGTGGCCCTGGGCGGTCAGCTCGACGTTGAGCAGCCGGGCGGTGGCCTCGCTGTCATCGACGATCAGCACCTTCCTCTTGGCGGAGCCCGTGTTCGCCAGCGCGCCGCGAATGGTGTCGACGGCGGTCTCCAGCCCGCTCGACTTGGTGATGTAGCCATCGGCCCCCACCGCCTTGCTCTTGGCGGCGAGCTCTGCCTCGGAGATGTCGGAGTAGAGGAACAGCTTGGCCTTGAGCTGCCGCTGCACCTTGAGGAACTCGACGACATCGTCGCCATACATCTCGGGCATGTTCACGTCGACCAGCACCAGGTCGTACACGTGGGCGTCGAGCTGCTTGTCCAGCTCGGCCAGGTTGCTGGCCGCGTCAGCCGCCAGCCCCACCCCCACCAACGCCTGGGTGATGAGCTGCACCATCATGGGGCTGTCGTCGATGACGAGCACTCGCGCGGCCATGACGCGCGCTTCTAGCAGACTTTTCCCCTCGGTCTGTGAGCGCATTTCGCTAGGCTGCGCCCCTCGTCTTGGAACCTTCAACGCTTCAACGGGCCCTCGCTGCTGCTCCCGATCGTGCTTCGGCGACGATCGCGCGCCCCGACGAGGAGTTCTTCGTCTTCCGCTGCGGCGATCTCACGCTGGGCGTTCGTTCGGAGCACGTGCGGGAGGTCACCCGCATGGGCCCGCTGACGCCGCTGCCCCGCTCACCTTCTTTCCTGCTCGGCGTGGTCGGTCACCGCGGCGAGGTGGTGCCGCTGGTCGACCTGCTGCGCTTCATCGGGCAGGGCGAATCGAAGCCCAACCCGCGCACCCGCCTCTTCATCAGCGAGGCCGGCAGCCAGGTGGTGGGCTTCCTCGCGGATCACGTGATCGGCCTGCGGCGCATCCTGCTGACCGACAAGATGCCCGCGCCCGCCGGCTCCGGCAGCTCGCAGGAGTTTCTCGAGGGCGTGGTGCAGTCGCGCGAGCTGGGGAGCCTGAGCCTGCTGCATCTTCCCCGGGTGGTGCAGTCGGCGCGGCAGAAGGTGGTGGCGCGGTGAACGCGACCGACCTCATCGACCTCGTGATCTTCGAGATCGCCGGCATCCGCTACGGCACCGATCTCGGCCAGGTGCGCCGCATCGACATCGACGAGCCCACCGAGTCGATCGGGCAGCCGCTGGGCAAGCCCGAGCGCGGCGGCCGCGCGCTGGTCTTCGACGTCGGCAATGGCCACGAGCGCCGCCTGGCCGTCGACAACGTGCTGGGCG
>VFKJ01000093.1 GCA_009885595.1 Myxococcales bacterium
CGGGCGCTGGGTGAGCATCACGCCCACCAACAGCCCGCCGTTGCTCCCCCCGAGAATGCCCAGCTTCTGGCTGCGGGTGACCTTCCGACCGATCAGGCCTTCCGCCACCGCGGCGAAGTCATCGTAGGCGCGCTGCCGGTGGTGGGTGAGCGCCGCGCGATGCCACGCGGGCCCGTACTCACCGCCCCCGCGAATGTTGGCCAGCGCGAACACCCCGCCCTTCTCCAGCCACGCCGCGCCCACGGTGGCGTCGTAGTAGGGCGTGAGCGAGACCTCGAAGCCGCCGTAGCCCTCCAGCAGCGTGGGCGCGCTGCCGTCGAGCACCAGCCCCGCCTTGCTCACCTGAAAATACGGGACGCGGGTGCCGTCCTTCGAGGTGGCGAAGTGCTGCGTCACCTCGAGCCCGGCCGCGTTGAAGAACGCCGGCGTCGTCTTGAGCGTCTCGCGCTTGACCTTGCCCAGCGAGCCCAGGGACAGGGTGGAGGGCGTGGTGAAGCCCGTCTCGGTGAACCAGTAGTCGTCGTTGACGTCCTCGTCGTAGGCGTGGACCGAGAAGGTGCCCAGCGCCGGGGTGTCGAGCTTCTTCTGGTCCCACCCCTTCTTGCCGCGCTTCGCCACGAAGATGACCGTCTTCACGTCTTCGAGCACGGTGATCAGCAGCGCGGTCCTGGTGCCCTCGAACGCCTCCAGCGAGGTGTGGGGGGTGGGCTCGAACAGCACCGCGAAGTCCCGCTTGCCGGCCTTGAGCGCGTCGAGCGGGATCGCCAGCAGCGAGCCGGCCTTGTAGATCTTCTCGTTGATCACCCAGTCCGAGCGCAGCTGCAGCAGCGCCTGATCGTCCCAGGCGGAGAGCGAGGCGTCGTCGGGCTTGTCGATCTTCAAGAGCTTGTCGCCGTCGCGCAGCGAGGTCTCGTCGCTGAAGAAGGTCTTGGCCCGGCCCACCCAGTCGCGCGTCTTGCCGTGATCGAACTCGCGGTAACCGAAGATCGCCACGTCGTTGACGTCGCCCTCGAGCAGCAGCTTCGCCTCGGCCAGCGGGGTGCCGCGCTTCCATTCCTTCACCTGGCGCGGGTAGCCGGAGCTCGTCAGCGTGCCCGGCCCGAAGTCGGTGGCGACGTAAATGGTGTCGAGGTCCTTCCAGCTGACCTCCGACTTCGCCTCGGGGAGCCTGAAGCCGGGCTCGACGAAGGCCTTCTTCACCGCGTCGAACTCCCGCACCACCTGGGCGTCCGAGCCGCCGGGGGAGAGGCTCACCAGGCACCGCTCGTACTTCGGCGGCAGGCACTGCGAGCCGTGCCACACCCAGCTCTGCTTCTCCGCGGCGCCGAGCGCGTCGAGGTCGAGCACCAGCTCCCAGGTGGGGGTGGGCTTCTTGTATTCAGCCAGGCTGGTGCGGCGCCACAGCCCGCGCGGGTGCTGCTCGTCCTTCCAGAAGTTGTAGAGGTACTTGGCCTGCGCATGAACCGAGGGAATGCGGTCCTTCGAGTCGTAGATGGAGCGAAGCCGGGTGCGCAGCGCGGGAAAGCCCGCAGCGCTCTCCAGCTCCTTCTGCGAGAGGGCGTTGCGCTCCTTCACCCAGGCGAGCTGCTGCTCGCCGTTGACGTCCTCGAGCCAGCGCCAGGGATCTTCCACCTCGAGGGGCGGCGGCGGGGGGGGCGGCGTGGCAGCGCGCGGCGCCGGGGTCACCGCGGGCGGGGGCGCGGTGGTGCTGCTGCTCGACGAAGCACAGGACAGCAGGGTGAACCAGCAGAGCGCGAGGGTGGTTCGCATGGCGCGCACCACAGCAAGAGCGCGCGGAGACGTCGACAGCGATCGCGTAGATTCCGCCGTCATGAAGCGATTGTTCCCACCGAGGGCCGCTTGAGGGGCGCGCTCGTGCTCAGCCTGATCTGCTGCGGCTGCGCCCGCACCTTCCCCGCGCGCTACGACCTGCAGGCGCTGCGCGCCGATTCCGCGCAGTGGCCCGGCGAGGCGCTGGTCCACTACCTCTCGCGCCCCGGCGCGGACGCCGCCGTCTGCGAGCGCGCCAACTTCTCGCGGCTCGATTCGACGCTCGTCGAGCCCTTCGTGGAGAGCCTCGACACTGCGCGGGTGCCCCTGCCGCTCTGGATCGCGTGCGCGCAGCGGCTTTTGCCCTCGCTCCCGGCGACCTTGCGTGCCCAGTTCGTCGACCGCCTCTCGCGCCTCGTGGTCACCTTCGTCGAGCGCCCCGACCTGCCGCGGCTGCGCGCGACCTACGACGTGCTCGCCACCAGGCCGCGCGAACCCTCACCTTCGCTGCGCAGGTTGCGCTCGCGGCTCACGGTCCAGCCCGCGGCCGGGGCGCTGAACGCCGTGGTCGAGTCCCTGCGCGCGCTGCTCGACCTCGAAGACGGCAGCTTGAACGGGCAGCCCCTCACCGAGACGGCGGTGTTGCAGCTCGACGACGAGCCCCTGCTCCGCCGCATCGACGCGCGCGCTCCCGACGAGGGCCTGCGGACGGCGGCCCGGCGGAGGATCGTGCGGCTCCACATCGCGCAGTCGACGGTGCGGGAAGTGCGCGCACGCGCGGCGGAGGTCGAGGCTGCGGTGCTGGCCAAGGGGCGGTGGGCCCAGCCGGTCGGCTCGCTCGCCACCCCGGTGCCACAGCCGCCGCTGGTGGCGCCGGTGGACGTGAGGATGTCTCAAGACATCGCAGCGCAGCTCGCTTTCCCCTTCGTGGCCGGGGACGACGCGCGCCGGCCGCCTGCGATCGACCTCCGTCGGCTCCTGCGTTTTCACGTGGGGTGGAGTGAGCCCCTGCCGCTGTGCGAGGACCCTGAGGCGCTCGCGGTCAGTCCGTGCATCGACGCGACCGAGGTGCGACTGGGCACGGGCTTCGCCACGCTCGACCGCGCGGGCGTGCTGCACCTGGGGGCGAAGTGGGCCATGGCCGACGCGATCGACCTGACGCGCACGGGCCTGGGCCTGGTGGTGCCGGTGAAGCTCGGCGAGCGGCTGTCGCAGGTGGTGCAGGTGCCACTCACGGCGCAGGTGCCCGGCTCCTTCTGCTTCGAGGGCGAGCCGACGGATCGCGGGCCTCTCGTGAGCGCGCTCGTGGTGCCCGCGGCGCACGGGCTCTTGGTCGAGGCGGTCGACGAGAAGGGCCGGCGCGTGCAGTTCGTGCTCCCGCGCAGCGCCGCCGGCGTCGAATTCGGCAGCTGCGGGGGGCGGGGGCGCGCGGGCAGCGCCGGGTCGCCCGGCATGAACGGCTCGTCCGGCACCACGGGCAGCAGCGCGATGTGCCCCTCTTCGCCCGGAGGAAGGGGCGGAAACGGCGGAAACGGGAGCCCGGGCGGCGCGGGCGGCGACGGCGGCCCCGGTGGCGAGGGCGGCAGGCTCCGCGTCGAGCTGCACTGCGGGCAGGCGTGTGAAGACGAGGCGCTGGTGCGGGCGCTCTTCCGGTCC
Organism: Myxococcales bacterium; assembly: GCA_009885595.1. GTDB lineage: Bacteria > Myxococcota > Myxococcia > Myxococcales > Myxococcaceae > Archangium_A. The sequence continues at coordinate 3,427 of VFKJ01000093.1, forward strand.
CGGGGCGGCCTGGGGGGCGCAGGCGGCCCGGGCGGCCAGGGGGGGCGCGGAGGCGCGGGCGGCGCAGGCGGCTCGGGAACGAGCTGCTACCAGAACGGCAAGACCAGCTACGCGGCGAGCGGCAGCGCCGGGTCGTCCGGGTCGGCCGGCGCGCAGGGCGCGAGCGGGAGGCGCGGCGCACCCGGCCTCGA
>VFKJ01000339.1 GCA_009885595.1 Myxococcales bacterium
CACCAAGGACGATGCGCCGGACCTCGCCCAGGGCCGGGTCCAGGCCGTCGACCCGGCTTCCCGCCCGGGGGTGCGCCTCGAGGAGGCCCAGCGCGATTCCGAGTTCATCCTCAAAGAGAGTCGGCGCTGCAGGCCGGTTCTGGAGCCACCATCGGTCGGCGGCCTCGATGTCGTCGCCGGCCAAAGGCGAAAAGCGGAGCTTCATCGACGGTGGGAAGCGAGGCGGCTGAACAGTTCTTCTTTGTCGATGCCTTCGCCGCGATCGAACTGAGCGACCGCCGCTCCCAGTCCGGCTCGCGCTTCTGGCGTCAGTTGCGAGGGCTCTTCTTCCTCGAAGCAGACGGCAACCTCTCGGCCCTCAGGGAGCGGCACGCCCTCGACTAGGATCTTCCCCTGTACGACCTTGCCTCGCGTGACTTTCATGGCTTCACCTTACCGCGGCGCGCCGACATCGGCCGCCGACCCCGCGCGTTCTTCTAGCGGCGCACGACGAACTTCACCGTGTCGAGGAGCGCCCCGGAAGAATCGCGGACCTCCATCACGTGTGCACCTTGCGTCGCAGGAAGGTGCCCGGTGAAGGGCGGTTGCAGCTCGAGCGTGCGCTGCCCATCGATCCACACCGCGAGCGGGCCCGCTGACGCCGACGCCCTCACCCGCACCGGGATCGCCTGATCAGCGAGCGGCAGGTCGGACAGCAGCAGGAACTCTCCGCCGTTCACGGGGTTGAGCACCCGCGCGTTGCCTTCGCGCTCGGCGCTGCCCATGCACGCCGCCGCCAGCCACGGCTCGCGCGCGACGCCTTCGTTCTTCGCCCAGTCGTAGAAGTCGAGCCCAAGATCGACCAACCGCCCCTGCGAAGCCGCCAGCTGCAGGCACTGTTGGCGAAGCTCAGGCGACAAAGTGGCGGACAGCTCGCCATGCATCTCGCAGGGCCGGCTCGGCTCGGTGCCGGGCACGAAGAGCTCGTCCATCGCGGCCGGACAGCGGGGACCCGCGACGTGACCGGAGAGCGGGCAGATGGAGACCTGCGAGAGGCCGCGTCGATCGACCAGCGGCGCCGGCACCACGTCCTTCATCGCCTTGGTCATCACCCGCTTGAAGATCGGCCCTGCGCCGGTGATGCCCGAGACCTGGATCATCGGCGTGCCGTCGAAGTTGCCAGCCCACACCGCGACGGTGCGCTCGCGGGTGAAGCCGACCGTCCAGTTGTCCGAGTACCCCTTCGAGGTGCCCGTCTTCGCCGCCGCGGGGAATGGCAGCCGCAGGGCGTTGTCGATGCCGAAGGCCCGCGCGCGCGCCGCGTTGTCGCTCAAGATGTGCGTGACCAGCGCCACCGCGCGGCGCTCGGCGAAGCGGCGCGGCTCGAGCTCGCGTCGAAGCGTCAGCTCGTGACCGTCTGCGTCCCACGCGCGCAGCACGGGCACCAATGGGCGCACCACGCCACCGCGCGCGAGCCCGGAGTACGCACGCGCCGCTTCCCACAACGAGACCTCTCCGTTGCCGAGCGCGAGCCCCAGGCCGTAGTGCTCCGCGCCCGCCTTCAGTGACTCGAAGCCCGCGCGCCGGAGCACCTCGAGCGCGTTGCCCAGGCCCACGTCATCAGCCACCCGCACCGCGGGCACGTTGTACGAGTTCGCCAGCGCTTCCCGGGCGCGCACCGGGCCGTGCAGGCGGCGATCGTAGTTCTTCGGCGAGTAGCTGCCCTTGGGCGCGTTGAAGGCGGTGTCGAGATCGGGAATGACGGTGGCGGGCGTGTAGCCGCGCTGGAAGGCCTGCGCGTAGATGAAGGGCTTGAGCGCCGAGCCTGGCTGCCGGTGCATCTGGATGCCGTCGTTCTGGCCGAAGATGGCGGCGTTGAAGAAGTCGGCGCTGCCGGCGTAGGCGAGGATCTCCCCCGTCTCGTTGTCGACCACCACGCTGGCCGCCGAGGAGACGCGGCGCTCGGTGAGCCGCCCCAGCTCCTGCGCGATCTGCTCCTCGACCTGCGGCTGCAGGCGCGGGTCGAGCGAGGTCTGCACCACCGCGGCGTTGGCGAGGCCCCAGTCGGAGAGGTGCGCCGAGACGAACTCGACGAAGTGCGGCGCGCGGAAGGCGGCGGTGAAGGCGGTGAGATCCGTCGGCTCGGCGCGGGCAGAGGCGACGCTCTCCTTCGTGGCGAGCTCGGTGCGCTCGAGCCGGGTGAGGACCCAGCTGCGGCGCTGATCGAGCTGGCCGGGGCGCCGGTAGGGATCGTACGCGGTCGGGCCCCGCGGAATGGACGCGAGCATCGCCGCTTGCCCCAGCGAGAGGTGCTTCGCGCGGCTGCCGAAGTAGAGCTGAGCGGCGGCCTCGAGCCCGAAGGTGTTGTTCCCGAACGGAACGCGGTTGAGGTACTGCGTGAGGATCTCGTCCTTGGTGAGGTGCGCCTCGAGGCGCATCGCCCACAGCGCTTCCTGCGCCTTGCCGAGGAAGGTGCGCGGCCGGGGGATCAGCGTGCGCGCGAGCTGCTGCGTGATGGTGGATCCGCCCGCCACCACGTGGCCCGCCTTCAGGTTCTGCTTCGCGGCGCGCAGCATCGCGATCGGGGAGACGCCGAGGTGGCCGCGGAAGCGGTGATCTTCTGCTGCCAGGAACGCCGCTCTCACCTCGGGGTTGAGCTCGTCGGCGGTCAGCGGGGTCGAGCGGCCGTCGGTCGCGCTGCGCAGCTCTCGCAGCAGGTTGCCGTCGCGATCGAGGATCTTGACTGAGGACAGTGAGCGGTAGTTCAGCAGCCCCGCAGGCAGCGGCGCCGCGATGAAGGCCAGCACCGGGATCAGGGGTGCCGCCAGCAGGAAGAGGTATCGGCGTTTCATCTTGGTCAGCCCTCTCCCCGACCCTCTCCCCCGCGGGGGAGAGGGAGACAGGATTCATTTCTGGGTGACGGGAACAGGCAGCTCGACCGTGAACGAGCCGCCCTCACTGCGCCCCCACACCTCGGGCTCGTACATCAGCTCGCCTCGCGCCGGCTTCAGCACGAACGTCCCCGGCGTCGTCGCGCGCGCCACGAAGCTGGTCACGTGCACGCCCGGCGGAAGGTGATCCGCGAAGACCACCACCCGGCTGTCGCGCATCTCGACGTGGTTGAACGGGCTCCAGAACCGGTACGCCCAGGGGTTGTACTCCTCCTCCTCGGCGCCGCCCTCGTACCCGTCTTCCCCGCCCTCGTTCTCGTAGCCGACGTCGTTCTCTTCCTCGTCGGGCGCGCGCGCGAGCTTCGCCGTGGTGGCCAGCGAGGTGTCGACCGGCTCGAGCCCCGCAGGCAGCGGCACCTCGAACGCCGCCCAGTGGCGCTCCTGGTTCGACGCGATCCGCACGCGAATGCGCACCAGGTCGCCGGCGAAGAACTTCGTCGACTGCCCGCCACCCGCGTACGGCTCGAACCAGCGCTGCACGAACAACCCGCTGTCGAGCGACTTCGTGGGCATCTCCTTCGGCGCGTACTCGAGCAGCGCCGAGTAATAGAGAACGCCCGCGCCTTCCTTCTTGAAGGTGAGCTTCTGCGCGGCGCCGCCGGACTTCGCGAGCAGCTCCTTCATCGGCACCACCTTCGTCTCGGTCTTCATCGAGCGGCCCTTGAAGGCCTGCCCCATCAATTCGGCGGTGCCCATGGTGAGCGAGGCCTTGAAGTCCGGAGTGTCCTTCTCCTTGGTGCGCAGCACCTGCGTCAGGCCGATGAGCGACCACGCCGCTTCCTGCGTGGTGCGCCACTCGCCGTCGCCCTGCCGCACCCCGGTGAGGTACTTCGCCATCTTCCCCACGTACGGATGGTTGGGAGAGATGTCGGTGAGCGCCTGCAGCACCACGCCGGTGGTGCGGGTGTCGGAGTTGAACAGGGTGGCGTAGGTCGCGCTCTGCACCTCGGCGATGGACACCCCGCTGGGCGATTCCTTCGCGTTGTTCATGATCTCCTGCATCAGCGCGTTGGCCTGCTTGCGATCGCCGCCGCCCACGTACATCGCGTTCGCGAGCAGCGCTCGCGCGAAGATCGAGAGCTTGTCGCGCCGCGCGTACAGCTCGGCGTAGCTGGCGGGCTTCGGCTTCTTCATGCGCGCCAGCACGTAGCTGGCGAACACGCGGGTCTCGTCGCCGCAGTAGAGCTGGCTCCAGCAGCTGCCGCAGTTCCCGCCCACCACGTTGGTCAGGTACTTCTCGGCGCGCGCGAGCCGCTCGGTGGGCACGGAGAAGCCGACCTCGTTGGCCCGGTAGAGCGCCAGGGTGGCGTAGGTGCTGGTCCACGGGTCCGAGCACATCGAGGAGGGCCAGTAGAGGAAGCTGCCCTCGCCGGTCTGCAGCGAGAGGATGCTCTTCACCGTCGCGCCGATCACCTCGTCGGGGTCCTTCCTGTCGGAGACGTCGAGCGTGGGGAACAGGTACGTGTTGATCAGCGCGTTGAACTCGTCGTTCGCCGCGGCCTTCTTCTTGTCCGGCCCCGGCCAGGGCACGCCGAACTGGCCGGCGATCTCGCGCAGCGCGATGAAGGGCACCAGGCGTGACGACTGCTGCTCGAGGCACCCATAGGGGTACTCGATCAACTGCTGGAAGCCGCGATCGAACCCGCCCAGCGACGTCGACGCCATCGACACCGTCATGCCGCCCAGGTCGTCGTACACGTCCTTCGGAGGCGTGATGCCCTCGACGCGTTGGTCCGTGGTGTCGCCGTAGGTCGCGACCGCGTCCATCTCGACGGCGAGCTCGATCGGCAGCTTCTCCTCGACGCCGTCGCTCGCACCACCGCCGGTCGCCTTGAAGCGGAACGCGGCCACGCCGGGTTTCATCGCCTTGAACGCGAAGCGCACCTCGCGCGGGGCGCCTTCGTTGATCAGAACCTTCTGCTCGGCGGGACCGGTGAGCTGCGCGCCGCCCTCGACGCTGGCGGTCACCGTCACCTCGCCCGCCGACTGGCCGTGCGAGTGCACCACCACGCCGGCCTCGAACGAGTCCCCCACGCGGGCGAAGCGCGGCATCGCCGGCAACGCCATCACCGGCTTGTTCACCTGCACGCTGGTCTCACCGCTGCCGAAGCGATCGGTCTGGGTGATCACCACCGCCATGATCCGGAACGAGGTGAGGTTGTCGGGCAGCGGGAACGAGGTCTTCGCCACGCCGTCCTGGAGCTCCAGGGTGGGGTTGAACAACACGGTGGTCTTGAACTGGTTGCGGAAGCCGCCGCCGGAGCCATCACCACCGCCGCCGCCGATCTCTTCGCCCTTCTCTCCGTAGGCGCGCTTGCGCACCAGGTGCAGCAGCGGCTCGCCCAGGCGCATCGACAGCGGGCGCTCCGGGAAGATCGACGCGATCGGATCGGGCACGGTGTAGTTCGTCAGCCGCAGCACCGCCTCGTCCACCACGAAGAGCGTCACCTCACCCGAGGCCGGCTTCCCCGCGGAGTCCTTCACGTCGAGGTTCACGTTCACCGTCTCGCGCGGCTGGTAGTCCTTCTTGTCGGTGGTGACCTTCACCGCGAGGCGCTTGGTCTTCTTCTCCACGTTGAGCTTCACCAGGCCGACGCGCGCGTTGGGCCGCCCCGGATCGTCGCCGGTCTCCAGCCCGCCTTCCTTCACGCGCGAGCGCATGATCAACACGCCCGCGAAGACGTTCGGCACCATCTCTTCGGTGATCGGGATCTCGACGGTGACCACCGAGCCCTCGAGGTCCACCAGCTTGCGCGAGAGCACGCCTTCGCGCTCCACGGTGAACATCGCCTTCGCCTCGGGGTACGGCGACTTGATCAGCACCTTCGCCACGTCACCCACGTCGTAAGACGTCTTGTCGGTGACCAACTCGACCCGGTCGGTGTCGTTGCGCTGCCAGGCCACCCAGTCGTTGCCCGTGGCGTACACGCCCATCGACGACGAGTGCTGCCGTCCCTGCTCGTCCTTCACCACGCCGCGCACGATGAAGAAGCCCGAGCTCTCCGGCTTGAACGGGCACGGCACCATGCCCTCGGCGCTCTCCAGCTCGCACTTCTTCAGCTCGGTCTCCACCGGCTCGGAGATGGTGGTGAAGCCACCCGACGCGTCCTTCTGCTTCACGGACTTCCAGGTGCGGCTGGTCACCGTCACCGTGACCTTCTTTCCCCTGGTGCGCTTGCCGGTGGTGTCGAGCACGAGCGCCTCGAGCCCGTACTGCGTGCCCACCTGCAGGAAGTACGCGGGGGAGCGCAGGCCGACATAATAACTCGCCGGGTGCACCATCACCTCGGCGCGGCCCGCCACCGACTGGCGGTTCACGTCGGTGACCTCCGCCTCGAAGGTATAGGTGTACGGCTTCTCACCGGGCGCCTCGGTGTTGCCCGCCTTCACCGAGAGCGCGCCCGTGTTGTCAGCCTTCCCTTCGCCTGACGCGAAGAAGCCGGAAGCGTCGTGCGGTTGGTTGTCGTCCCACCACCAGGTCTCCTGGCTGAAGGTGAAGCCCACGCCCGCCTCGGCGGAGAAGGTGGTGCTGGTGCGCTGCGAGCTCCACTTCACCTGCACGTCGTTCATCGCGCCGCCGAAGAGGTAGCGCGCGAACACGGTCGCCTCGAGCGGTTCGCCTGCGATCAGCGAGGGCTTCTTGCTCTCCACGTCCACGCGGAACTGGGGCGCGCGGTACTCCTCCACGCGGAAGCTGCCGGAGCTGTCGACCTGCCCGCCGCCGATCTTCCCGCTCGCGCTCACCGAGTAGAAGCCGGTGGGCGCTTCCTTTCCGATGGTCGCCTTCAGGGAGAAGGTCCCGTACTTCGTCACCTTCACCGTCTCGCTCTTCACCTTCTCCCCCTTGGAGTCGGTGAGGGTGACGGCGAGGCTGCTCCCCTCGGACGGCGCGCGCAGCTCACCCAGCACGCGGTAGCGCACCACGCCCTTCACGAAGACCTCGTCACCGGGCTTGTAGATGCCGCGATCGGTGAACACGAAGCCGGTGGACTCCGGCTTCTCGCCTTCCCAGCCCTGGCTCAGGCCGAACTCGTACGCCTCGACGCCGCTGTCCCAGGTGCTCGCGGTCGCACAGATATCGTCGTCCTTCTGCGCCACCACCAGCGAGAACGGCACCTCCCACTGGTAGCGCGGGTTCTTCAGCTTGAGCGCCACCGCGCCTGGCACGTCGGCGAAACCTTCGGCGTTCGACTTGCCCGCCCACACCTGCGTGCCGCCCATGTCGAAGATGGTGACGGCGGCGTCGGCCACCGGCTTGCCGTCGGACAGGCGCGTCACCCAGACCAGCGACGACTTGGGGCCCAGCTTCAGGTGCGCGGCGAGATCGGTCACCTGCACCAGCTGCTGGAAGCCCTGGGTGGACCGGTACTCGAGATCGGGCGAGTTCACGTTCACCAGCGCCAGGCCCGTCTTCACGCCGGCACCGAAGATCTTCTCCAGCTTGAGCGGGTGCACGCGCGCCACGTTGCGCGGATAGGTGAGCTTCTCGTCTTCCTTGAAGTCCGCGGGGCGGGCGAGCGCGGTGACGTCGTCGCTGGCGTTGCTCAGCAGCTTCGCCAGCTCGGGCACGGTGAGCTTCCACATGGCCACGTTGACGGTCTTGAGGTTGCTCACCTCGATCGGCACCACGGGGGGCGCGTCGCTCTTCTCCACCACGCCCAGCGAGCCACCGGTGACGAGGGAAGCGGCGAGGTCCGCCGTCTGAAGGGTGGTGCTCAGGCCCTGCGCCGCGGCCTGCTTGAAGACGTCGCCCACGCCCGCGGCGATCTCGACGCGGTACTGCGTGCCGGGCTTGAACTTGCCGGGCACGGTGACGCTGGGGCGGCGGTTGTTGATCTCCCACTCGCTGTCCGGCGTGCTGGACGACGCGGCGTCCCAGCTGAGCTCGACGGCGGGGGTCACCTTGAGGCGCGTCTTGAGCGTCTCCAGGTCGACCTCGTTGGTGGTGTGGATGACCAGCGGGCCGTAGGGGCAGCGCCAGTCACCCTCGCAGAAGCGCGCGCTCTCGAGCTTGAGCGGCCCGTAGGTGCGCCAGCTCACGTCGACCGGCACCGTCATCGGCAGCGGGCCGTCCTTGCCGTGCAGCGAGGGGTCGAACTGGAGCGAGAGCGACTGATCGAGCGGCAGCGACGTCTGCGGCTTCAAGACGTAGCGGGTCTGGCGGTTGCGATAACCGCGGCGCTCGTCGCCCAGCTCGTCGTAGGAGCGGCCCCGATTCCCGGCGGCGGCGGCCTGGGCCTTGCGCTCGTCTTCGATCGAGATCTCCTTCTCGACCTTGAGCGGAATGACCGCGCCCGTGCCGGTGGTGAA
>VFKJ01000194.1 GCA_009885595.1 Myxococcales bacterium
CTGAATTCGCGGACCGCCGGTGCGCTGCAGCACTTCGGTGACCTCCGCCACGCAGCCCCACAGCCTGGCCTCGAAGCACGACAGCGCGCGGTAGTAGTCGAGCAGCGGATCCCGCTCGGAAGGCGCCAGCTCCTGCGCGAGCTCGAACACGCCCACCGCTTCCTCGAAGCGACCCGACCGCGCCAACGCAGCGCCCTCGTACCAGTGCACTCCCGGGGGAGCGCCCAGCTTGAGCGCCACCCGGAACTCGACCAGCGCCGCGGCCCACTCGCCCTCGCGGAAAGCGCGCGCGCCCGAGAGCACGTGAGCGTCGGCCGATTGGGCAGCGCCCAGCGCGCTCGCCAGCACCACCCCCACCACCACCTGCCGCACGAATGACTTCACGGACCTCTCAAGGACGCGGGGGCCTGGGCTTCACGGGGCCCTGGACCTTCGCGGCGCGCGTGCGCGACTGGCCGACCCCGGGCTGATTGTCTGGAACGGTGCGGCGCTCTTCAGCCACCGAGCGGGCGCGCAGGGTGGCGTCGCTCTTGATCTTCTCCGAGAGCGCGTCGAGCCGCTCCTGCGAGGTGGCGTTGCCCTGCTCGCGCTGTCCCGGGGGCGTCACTTCGGGGCGCGGCCACTCCGGGCGGTGCTGCAGGGAGGGCGCGGGCACCTCGCGCTCCAGTCCCTCTTTCATCAGCGCGCGCACTTCGTCTGAGGGAACACCGCCGTCCTGCGCCCACCCGCGCTGCGACAGCATCAAGAAGGTGAGGAGAAGGAGCCGGCCCATGCGCGCTTCGCGAGCACAGCGCATGCCGCTCGCGGAGTCACGCCCCCCCGGGGCATTTGCACGCCGCGAGTGCACCCCCAGGAGCACCCGGGTGTACCGATTGGTTCACCTGCTCCCCGGGGTCACCCGCTTCCTCTGGGGGAGAGGGAATTTGAGGAGCGGTGGCACCCCGCTTGCGAAGCCGCGGGTCCCAAATGAACCATCGAGTCCTGCTGCTGATGTCGTTGCTGGTGGGTGGATGCAGTCGTGAAATCACCGGCCCGACGCCGACGCTCTCCGCGCCCACGCCCGACGCGCTGTGCACGGAGCAGCTCACCACCACCGTCTCGTTCACGGGCAGCGGCCTTTCCCCGGTGCTGGTGGACAGCCTCACCAAGGCGCCCAGGCTGGTGCTGCCTTCCATCGCGCTCGAGCAGGAGAGCGATCTCGACGGCACCGCGGCTTCCGCGAGCACGGCTTTCTCCGGTGAGCCCGACGGCACCAACGCCAGCGCGGTCGCCTGGACCTCGAGCGAGGCGATGTCCGTCACCGTCGCGCCCGACACCGCGGTGGTGCCCGGGCTCTACGCCCTCACCGTCACCACCGCGGGAGGCAAGTCGGCGCGCACCAGCGCCGCGCTCCTCGCCGTGCCTCCGCCGCGCCTCACCGCGCTCTCGCAGGATCTCGCCTGCCTCACCCGCGAGACCCGCCTGACGCTCACCGGCGACCTCTTCGTGCGCCACGGCTCGACCTCGCCGGTGGTGACGGTGGGGACGGCGAGCCTGACGCCGGAAGCCAGTGACTGTCGCAACCTCCCGGGCAGCGGCGGCTACGAGGCCTGCCGCGCGCTCGCCATCACCGTGCCCGCCGACAGCCAGAGCGCGGGCACCGTGCAGGTGACCGTCACCAACCCCGCGCCGCTGGCCTGCGTGAGCGTCGCGCGTTCGCTCACCTGGGTCGATCGCCCGCACGTCACCTCGGTGCAGCCGCTGGCGGTCTGCAGCCAGGCCCAG